>VAZZ01000210.1 GCA_005884715.1 Alphaproteobacteria bacterium
TCGATGAAGGAATGCAGCGCTAAATACCAGGCAGCCAAGGAAGCTAACGCTCTTGGCGATACGAAATGGAACGAATTCCGCAAGGAACAGTGCGGTCCGGGTGCCTCAGCTGAGTTCGAGGTGACCAAGACCAAGACGAAGAAGACGGCAACTGCCCCAGGGGATACCGCTTCAGGCCTTTCGATGAAGGAATGCAGCGCCAAGTACCAGGCGGCCAAGGAAGCTAACGCTCTTGGCGACATGAAGTGGAACGAGTTCCGCAAGGAGCAGTGCGGTCCGGGAGCCTCGGCCGAATTCGAAAAGCCCAAGGCCACCAAGGCCTCGACCAGCACCGGCGGCGGCCTGTCGATGAAGGAATGCAGCGTAAAATATCAGGCGGCCAAAGAATCAGCCTCGCTTGGCGGGCTGAAGTGGAACGACTTCCGCAAAGCCAAATGCAGCGCCGATGCCGCCGAGGATGAGACCGTGCCGGCGCCAAGCGAAGCCAATTACACGAACGAACCCGAAAAGCCGACGATCACGGCGCCCCGTGGAGTCAAGTTCCCGCGCAGCGTTTCGAGTAAGTTCTCCACTGAGTCGGCAGGCAAGGCCCGCATGCATACTTGCCTCGATCAATATTATGCCAACAAGGAGAACAACGCGCTCGGCGGCCTCAAATGGATTCAGAAGGGTGGCGGCTATTACAGCCTCTGCAATGCCCACCTGAAGGGCGAGACGAGCTAATCACACAGACGAGAACGAGAGAAATAGAGCGCCGTTAGCGCATGATCAGGAAAAGTGGGTTCCGGTTTTCCGTCCGATCACCCGCTAAATTTATGAATCCGATCACTTTTATCACTTCAGGTCTTAAGACCTGAAGTGATCGTGATCTGCGCGCTCTATTCTTATTTGATCCTGACCGCGATGAAGCGCATCTCGCTCTGCTTGCCGCCCTTGGCCACGAACAGCAGGACCGATTTCTTCTGGGCGCTTTCGGCGTCCCTGACGCGCGCCGTCACATCGCCCGGGTTGCTGACCGCCTTCTGGCCCGCCTCGGTGATGACATCGCCCGGCTCGATGCGCTTCTCCGCCGCCGGTCCATTGGGATCGACTTCAGTGACGATGGCGCCTTCCAGACCCTCATCGATATTGAAGCGCTTGCGCTGGTCATCGTTGATGATCGAAAGCTTCATGCCGAGCGCATCGGCGGTATCGGTGGCAGGACCGTTTTCCGGATTGGCCGAAGCAACGAGTTTCTCGCCGTCTTCCAGGCGTCCGACCTCGGCCGAGAGCTCGAGCGGCTTGCCTTCGCGCAGGATCTTTACGGCCACCCTCTTGCCGATCGGCGTGTCTGCGACGACGCGCGGCAGGTCCTTCATATCGTGTATGGGCTTGCCGTCGAATTCGGTGATGACATCGCGCGGCTTCAATCCGGCTTTCTCGGCAGGGCCCGTCGGCGTCACCTCGGCGACCAGCGCTCCCTGCGTCTTGCCGATATCGAGGCCTTCGGCGAGATCATCGGTCAAGGACTGGATGCGCACGCCGAGCCAGCCGCGCCGCGTCTCGCCAAATTTGACAAGCTGATCGACGACACCCCTGACGGTCGCGGCCGGGACTGAGAAGCCGATGCCGACCGATCCGCCGGAGGGCGAATAGATCGCGGTATTCACGCCCACCACTTCGCCAGCGAGGTTGAACAGCGGTCCGCCAGAATTGCCCTTGTTGATGGCGGCATCCGTCTGGATGAAATCGTCATAGGGGCCGGCATTGATATCGCGGTTGCGCGCCGAGACAATGCCGAGCGAGACCGAGCCGCCGAGGCCGAAGGGATTGCCGATGGCGAGCACCCAGTCGCCGACCCTGAGCTTGTCCGAGTCGCCGAAACTGACGGCAGTGAGCGACTTGTTGGGCTTCACCCTGAGCACGGCGATATCGGTCTTGGTATCGCGTCCCACCAGCGCCGCCTTGAGATTGGTGCCGTCGGTGAAGACCACGGTGATGTCGTCCGACTGTTCGATCACGTGATTGTTGGTGACGATTATCCCTGAGGCGTCGATCACGAATCCCGATCCTTGCGAATTGACGGTGCGGGGCTCCGGCCGGCCGCCCGGGCGCTGGCGCTTGAAGAAATCCTCGAACATGTCGCGGAAGGGTACATCGGGGGGAAGATCGGGCATCTGCAACTGGACGCCGCCCGCGACCTTCTGCGTCGTGGCGATCGAGACGACAGCTGGCGAGAGCTTCTCGGCAAGGTCCGCGACGGTTGGAAGTTGTTGAATCTGCTGGGCTTGTGCCGGAATCGTCGGCGCAAAGCCGTCAAAGGCAGCCAATGCCAGGGGGGCCGTTACTGCCACGGCCAGGACCCGTTTCACCGTTCCATTCATAACCGCTTCTCCGTCATCAAATCATTGGTCGAATAAGCGTCCAATCCCGTCAGCTGCAAGTGTTGCGCGATCACGATTTCATGATCCGAGCACCGATCTGGCGAACCAGACCAAGGCGACGCCGAACGCCGCCGCTACAAGTCCGCCGAGTCTCAGCCTGTCATTCGAGGTGGACTGCATCAACGCGATCACCGCCTTCAGATGGCCCGGAACAAAGGCATAAACAAGGCCCTCGATCACGAACACCAGGCCGAGGGCCGTGACGAAATCGATCATGGTTTCGCAGTGGCCGGCTTGGTTTTGTCCATGCCCATATATTTAAAGAAATCCGAATCCGGCTTCAGCACCAGCGTCGTGCCGGGACTTGCCAGACTCTTCGCATAGGCCTGCATCGAGCGGTAGAAAGCGAAGAATTCCGGATCCTTCTGGAAGGCTTCGGCGAATATGCGGTTGCGCTCGCCCTCGCCTTCACCGCGGATGACTTCCGACTGGCGCCGCGCATCGGCGAATCTCTCGGTATAGGCCCGGTCGGCCTGCGCCATGGTCTCGATCTTGCGCGCCTCGCCGCGGCCGCGCAGATCCTTGGCTTCGGCGATGCGCTCCGAGCTCATCCGCTCATAGGTGTTCTTCAGAACTTCATCCATCAGATCGGTGCGCACGATGCGGACATCGACGATCTCGATACCGTTATTGAGCGCTTCGGTCCGCACCTGATCGCGGATTTCATGCATCATCACGGCACGGTCTTTGGACAGGGCTGCTTCGAAGGTGCGCTTGCCGTAGGTCTGAAGCACGGCTCAAATCGGCAGATGTTGTTTCGCGGAAGCGCTGTGCATTCACGATACGCGCCATGGTGACTGCATCGACGAGATAGCGCCTCCCGTCGACCACCTGGACGCTCATATTGTCGCTGGTCCACAGGATCATACGGTCTTCGATCGGCACAACCTCATCGGCGATCGGGAACTTGAAATAGAGCCCTGGCTTCTCGACGATCCGGTTGATTTCGCCGAAGCGCAGAACCAGGGCCTTCTTGCGTTCATCGACGATGAATGTCGACGACCAGACGATAAGTCCCAGGATGACGAGGACGATGATGCCGGACGATCTGAAGAGGTTCATTGGTTCGCTCCCTGCGCCGGCACGGTGCTATTGCCTTCACGTTTCTGGATCTCGGGCAACGGCAGATAGGGAACGACCCCCTGCCCTTCGCCGCCTTCGATGATGATCTTGTTCGATTGCGCCAGGATATCTTCGAGAGTCTCGAGGAAGATGCGCTGGCGCGTCACGTCCTTGGCGTTCTTGTATTGGTCATAGACGCTGAGGAAGCGCTGCGCCTCGCCTTGTGCTTCAAGCACGACGCGCGCCTTGTAGCCCTTGGCATCCTCGACGACCTTGGCTGCCTCGCCTTCCACCAGGCGGCGGCGCTGATTGGCATATTGATCGGCTTCGTTGATCGAGCGGGCCTGGTCCTGTTCGGCGCGCTGCACTTCTTCGAACGCATCGAGCACTTCCTGCGGCGGATCGGCCTTTTCGAGCTTCAGGCCGGTTATGAGAACACCGGCCGAATAGCTGTCGAGCGTGGTCTGCGCAATGTTCATGACCTGATCCTGGGCGGCCAGACGGCCCGTGGTGCGGACTTCTTCCGCCGGTGTGCGCCCGACGATCTCGCGCATGGCGCTTTCGGCCACCACCCGCACCAGCTTTTCCTGGTCGCTTACATTGAACAGGTACTCCTCAGGATTCTTGATCTTCCACAGGACGGTGAAGCGGATATCGACCAGATTCTGGTCGCCCGCCAGCATCAGCCCTTCATTGGCGGTGGCGCCGATCGCCGTCTGGTTTTCCGCCTCGACCCGGACCGTCTCGAGGGTCTCGACCGGCCAGATCGCGAAATGCAGGCCCGGATTGACCGTCCTCGCATAACTGCCGAGCCGCAGCACGACACCGCGCTCGTCGGCCTGGACCTGATAGATGCTGTTGAACGCGATGAGCGCCAGAACGGCGAGGATGAAGATAACCCAGGTGCTGCGCCCGCCCGCACCGCCGGGAAGGATATTCTTGAGGCTGTCCTGCCCCCTGCGGATCAGTTCATCGAGATCGGGTGGCGTTGGGCCGCGACCGCCGCCTTGCGGACCTCCCGGTCCCTGTCCCCAAGGCCCTTGTCCCCAAGGCCCTTTGCCTCCGCCATCCTTATTCCACGGCATCAAGTCTCACCCCTTGTCGTTGTTCGAGCGTCCCGCCAATCCTGCGGACGGGAATGTTTCTAGCCGCGCTCATATAGGAATTTGAAGGGCGGAAGTCCAATCCGGATATTACACCGGAAGCGTCTGCGCTTCACTTGCAGCACCGTGGCCCACGGCAGAAATGGCGCTTGCAGCGGCACGAAGTCCGGTTTCGAACGCGCCATGCGCGGTCGCCTGGAAGGTCTGATGCACATGTTCGCCGGCGAGGAAGATGCGCCCCCTTATGGGGGCCGCGAAGGCCCGCCGGGCATCACCCCGGCCGGGCTTGGCGCAGGAATAGGCTCCTTTAATGAAAACATCGGAAGACCAATGGGTTGTAGTCGCTTTCTTGATTCTTTTTCTTAAGTCTGAGCCGAAGGCCCGGACGAGGGCAGAAAGCGCGAAATCGATCATGCCCGGCTCGCCCTCCCGCTCCATGTCGCGGGCAAAATGCCCAGCGATATGTGTGATGGCAAGTGGCCGACCGAATGGATGCAGTTCGAAATTGAGCGGATGAGTCGCGGGCGCCACCGGATCGAAGATGTTGGCATAGGGCATGTAGAAATCGTCGAACACCTTTCCGTCGAAGGCAATGGCGATCTTCTCATAATAACCCATGGGCACATCGGCGAAGGCCTGGGAAATGTCGGCCGGCAGATCGTCGATCTTGAGCCTGCCGGTCTCGATCATCCTCGCTGGCACCGCCACAATGACGGCCTTGGCGGTGATCGTCCCCTGATCCGTCTCGACAAGCACGTCCTGCGAACGGGCCGTCACCTTGCGCGCGGCGACCCTCGTGGTTATCGGCAATCCGGCAGCGAGCCTGGCGATCAGCGCCCCATAACCATCCTCGACCGCGAGATTGATGCCAGTGTCCTCGTAATTGCCGGCATCGAGTGTGGAAATATCCTCAGGCTCGGCCGAATACATGAGACTCAGCCAGTGTCTTGCCATCGGACACCAGGGATGTTTCGGATCGAGCAGCGTCGACGCCGGCACATCCTTTCCCTGCCGCCCAGCCGCCGCTACCGCGCCCAGCACGCCCCAGACATAATCTTCTCTCAGGCGGTCGCCTCGCCACGCGCCATTCATGAAAGTCGTCATGACGGCGGTGCGCTGCCTGCTCAGGAACTTATGGCCGATCTCCTCGGCAAGCTTGCGCAGGATATTCTTGTCGGCCGAATGGAACCAGTGGCAGCCTTGATCCCATAAATGGCCGAGGCTTGTCGAATCGCTGAAGGATCGCCCGCCGATCCGGTCCTTCGCTTCAATGATATGGAAGGAAATCCCGGCCTTGGCCAGAGCGCGCCCGGCCCCGATGCCCGCCGCTCCTGCGCCGATGACAACGACATCGGGATTTGTTGAATATTGAAACATCATTCAATAGCCGGCATCATCTCCTTCGGCGCGCGAATGCGGCTCGCGCGACGTCTCGCGCCACTGCGTCAAATCGAGCGGCGGAAAGAGTACATCGCCCTCTGGCTCGAGATCGACTTCGGTCAGGTAGAGCCGGTCGGCCAGGGGCAGGAACTGGCGGAAGATGTCGCTGCCGCCAATGACGCAGACCTCCTCCGTTCGGGCTTCGCGAGCGCATGCGATGGCCTGATCGATGCTCGCCGCGACCACGGCATCTTCCGCCTTGTAGTCGCGATGCCGCGTGATCACGATATTGAGCCGGCCAGGCAGAGGCCGCCGGGGCAGGCTCTCCCAGGTCTTGCGCCCCATGATCACGGGCTTTCCCATCGTGATTTGCTTGAACCGCTTGAGGTCGGAGGAAATTCGCCAGGGCAGTCCGCCCTTGCGTCCGATAACGCCGTTGCGCGCGACAGCAACTACGAAGGCGATGCGTTGATGTTTCATGAGATGCTCTCGGCCAAGCCGATGAGCGCGTCATCGGTGAGGCGATAATAGCACATGCCTTCATCGCATTCGGCACCCGCTTGCGCATAGAGCGCTCTCGCTGCGTCATTCCATCCCATCATTAGCCAATAGATGCCGGGAAAACCCCGATTCTTCGCTTCGACCGCCAACCCTTTCAGCAGCGCCCGCGCTATGCCCTTGCGGCGATAATCGGGCAATACCGACAGGTCTTCGAGATACATGACTTCCCGGCCGCGCGATGTCGCGAAGCTGCGGTGCCAGAAGGCGCAGCCTGCCGGCTCGCCGTTGAACAAAGCGAGAAGGCAACCGACGATCGGATTGGGCGCAAACAGCGCGCGCTCGAGATCGTCCGCCGTCGCCGTATATTTGTCGAGAAAGCCGTGCGATTGCGCCAGCGCTCTCACTATCCTCAGAAGGACGGTTCCTTCGCCGGGTCTGAACGGACGGATATCGATCGTCATGGCTGCGCCGGAAAATAGAGCAGGATGGTCTGCACGGCGTTCCATGTCGCGTGGCAGGCGATCGTCACCCACAGGCTGCCGAAACGGACCAGCAGCCAACACAGGGCCATGCCCATCAGGAACAACAAGATGATGACATAGAGCGGGGGCTGCGCGAAGCCATGCATGGCCGCCCACATAGCCGAGGTTATGACCGATGTGCCGAAGACGCCCAGCCGTGTTTGCGACAGCGCCGCGAAAATCTGCCCGCGAAACGTCAGCTCTTCGGCAATGGGCGCACCGATGATGAGACCACCGGCAATCAGAAAGTAGAGTGGATCGTTGCTCGATTGCATGACCGTCTGCTCGACGAGGCCGGTCGAGCTGAGATCAAATCTGAACACCAGAGCCAGGACGGCGAACACGATGAACATCACCACGGGAAATCCCAAGATGATGGCACCCCAGCCCACGATACCCATGGCCGGATAATGCAGCGCCAGAACTTCTTTCGGGCTGATGCCGCGCTGGCGCGCCAAGATCCAGGCGAAATAGGCCGTCAGGAGCCCGGCCGGGAGGATCGACAGCAACGTGCCGCGCTCCAATCCGGCAAAGAAATCGTCGGCGTCACCGGCCCCGAATGCCGCGATGCCGGCGGCGAACAAAGGCTGGAAAATCACCTGATTGGCGATCAGCAGAACGGCGAAAATGCCGATGGCCGGCGATAGGTTTATGGGACCGTATGGCCGGTAAAGAGGGTGGCGCAAGCCTGCGCGGAAATCCGGCCCGAGCATTGCCATGCCGCGTTACACTGCGACCGGTGCCGCAATATGCGGGTGCGACTGATAGCCGGCGATCTCGAAATCCTCGAAGCGGAACGCATCGATCTCCTTCACGTCGCGCTTGATGATGAGACGCGGCAGCGCCAGGGGCACGCGTTTCAACTGCTCGTTGGCCTGATCGAGATGATTGAGATAGAGATGCGCATCACCGAGCGTATGCACGAACTCGCCAGCTTTGAGGCCGCTGACATGAGCGACCATGTGGGTGAGCAGCGCATAGGATGCGATGTTGAACGGAACACCGATGAATATGTCGCCGGAGCGCTGATAGAGCTGGCAGGACAATCTGCCGTTGGCGATATAGAACTGGAACAGGCAATGGCAGGGCGGGAGCGCCATCCTGTCGACATCGGCGGGGTTCCACGCGGTGACGATGAGGCGGCGCGAATCCGGATTCTTGCGGATGCGGGCAATGACATCGGAGATCTGGTCGATGGTCGATCCATCGCGTGCCGGCCACGACCGCCACTGTGCCCCATAGACCGGACCGAGATTGCCTTCGGCGTCGGCCCATTCGTCCCAAATGGTGACGCCATTGTCGCGCAGATATTTGACATTGGTGTCACCACGCAGGAACCACAGCAGCTCATGGATGATTGAGCGCAGATGCAGCTTCTTGGTGGTCAGGACCGGGAAGCCGCGCGCCAGATCGAAGCGCATCTGATGGCCGAAAACCGAGAGGGTGCCGGTGCCTGTCCGGTCGTCCTTGCGCGCGCCGTGGTCGCGCACATGGACCATGAGGTCGAGATACTGCTGCATGGGGGCGAATCTAGCCGATTCCTGCCCTCAACCTCAATGGACAAGGGCGCGGCCGGAGCTTCGCTCTGCGCAGTTCCCGCTGAGCTAGGCGAGCTTCCCCAATTTACCGGTATGTTCGGCCACCAGATAATAAACAGTGACCCGGTGCTTGGTCTTGTCGGCTTTCATTTTTTCGCCGACCGCCCGGACCGCTGCCTCGGCGGTCTTGGCGTCAAGGTCGAGTTTCTTGGCGCAGAAGCCCTTCACCACGCGTTGAACCTCGGCATCATCCGTCATCGACACCCACTGGGAATCGGCGCCGCGCAGTGCGATGCCGCAAAATTTCACGATCGCCGCGACCGCCTCGTCATTAATCTTGTCGGTGTATTTCCGGGATATCGGCAGCATAATCAGAGCTCATTTTCTTTCCCCATGTGAATCAATGCCGCAACAGCGCGACATCTCTGTTGGGGGTTCTTTTCATGGCGTTTTTTGCGGAGGAATAGGACAAAACAGCATTACCTATCGGTAATCCCTGCCCTTTTCATTCTGCGTCCAGTCGCCTATATAGGGCTTGCCTCCCGCAAGGGCGGCTATGGCGATAAATGGCCATCGTAATAAACCCATCGGACCCGGGGGCGGTACCCGGCGCCTCCACCACGGACCGTGGCGACCACGGCCTCTGCTGGGGGCGAAATAGGATCGACGAGGGCGTAAAGGGTGTGCTTTTGCTCGAGATGGTACCGACGTAACGGGCCATTTTATAGTTGCCAATGACAACTATGCTCCGGCCGCTCTCGCTGCTTAATGCAGCGCGATAAGCCGAAATTCAAGTCCTTGGCCTTAGCCGGCTAAGGCGGGGTTCGCAGGCACCTGGCAACAGAAGCCTGCACTCCCTTCATTTTAATGACTTCTACCTTCCCGGCTCTAGTATTATAGCCGATGAATCGTTTGTTGGGGACCGGACTATGGCTGAGGATCTGATGCGTTACGACCTTCTGGCGCAGGAAGCGCTCCGGGGAGTGGTGCGCTCGGCTCTGCGCAAAGTCGTCAAGACCGGCCTGCCCGGCGAGCATCATTTCTACATCGCCTTTGACACGCGTTATCCGGGGGTTCGGCTGTCCGAACGGATCGACAAGAAATATCCGCGCGAAATGACCATCGTGTTGCAGCACCAGTATTGGAACCTGCAGGTGCGCGACGATGAATTCGAGGTCGAACTTTCTTTCGACAACATTCCCGAAAAGCTGGTCATTCCGTTCAACGCGATCAAGGGCTTTCTCGATCCCTATGTCCAGTTCGGCCTGCAGTTCGAAACCGTGAAGGTGGATGGAGCGGCAAAGCAAGCCGAAGCCCCCGCGAAACCCGCCGCGGTTGAGCCGGTTCCTGCGCCTGCCGAAACCGCACTCGCCGGCGAAGCGGTGCCAGGTCGCGTCGTCTCCCTTGATTCTTTTAGAAAGAAGTGATGCCGTGCAAAAACTGGCCGCAATTTTTCTGCTCGCCTTGCTCGCCCTAAGTCCCGCCGTGGCGCAGAGCAACGATTCAGCGACGCTTGCCGCGATCGCCAATCAGGCGATCAGCCAGATCCCAGCAAAGAAACTGTTCGGCGCCCAGAAGACGCCGGCCAATATGGCGGCGCGCTCCTTCGGCACCTATGCCAGAGGCTGCCTTGCCGGCGCCACCGCGCTTCCGGTCGATGGGCCGACCTGGCAGGTGATGCGACTGTCGCGTAACCGCAACTGGGGCCATCCCAAGCTCATCGCTTTGCTTGAGCGGCTGGCCGTGGATGCGCGCGAGAAGGACGGCTGGCCCGGTCTGATGATCGGAGACATATCGCAGCCGCGCGGCGGCCCGATGCTGAGCGGCCATGCCAGCCATCAGATCGGCCTCGATGCCGATATCTGGCTCACTCCGATGCCCAACCACACCCTCACCCGCGAGGAGCGCGAGACGATCAGCCCGAAGCCGGTGGTCAAGGACCGCAAGACGATGGACTACAGCGTGTGGACGGAAGCCCATGCCCGCCTCATCAAGCGCGCTGCGTCCTATCCTGAGGTCGCGCGCATTTTCGTCCATCCGCCGATCAAGAAGGAACTATGCCGCTGGGCGACCGGCGATCGCTCCTGGCTTGCCAAGGTGCGCCCCTATTACGGGCACGATTATCACTTCCATGTTCGCATCAAGTGCCAGAATGCCGGCTGCAAGGACCAGTGGACGCCCAATCCGAAGGACGGCACCGGTTGCGGCGAGGAACTCGCCTATTGGTACAGCGACGCCCCCTGGAAGCCGGCCAAGCCGAACGCGCCGCCGCCCAAACCGGCCAAACCCTTGACGATCACAAGCCTTCCTGCTGAATGCCGCTCCGTCGTAACGGTGGAGTAACCGGGCGGTGACCACAGCCTGGCCGAGAGCAACGGGCCGAACTGCGCAAGCTTTTCGGACAATCCGATGCGCAAACAAAGAGATGCAGCTCCCGTTCCGCTGGTCGGAACGCTATGGCCCTGAAAGGGGCGAGGCATGAGTGAAGTAACATCGGGGGCAGCCGGGGACGATTTCCGCCGCACCCTCAGGCTTGCTTTCGCCAGCATCGGCGTCGTTTTCGGCGATATTGGAACGAGCCCGCTTTACGCCATGCGGGAATCGCTCGCTCATGTCGCCGGTGCCGGTGGCAATGTGCGCGAAGATGTGCTGGCCGTCGCCTCGCTGTTGATCTGGGCGTTGATCCTCATTGTCACGATTAAATATGTTCTGATCCTCATGCGGGCCGACAACAAGGGCGAAGGCGGCATCCTCACCCTCGTAGTTCTCGCAGAACAGGCCTTGCGGAAAAAACGCCGTTTCGTCATCATCCTCGGCGTGGTCGGTGCCGCCTTCTTCTTCGGCGATGCGATGATCACGCCCGCCATTTCCGTCCTGTCCGCCGTCGAAGGCCTCAACGTCATCAATCCCGGTTTCAGCAGCTACGTGGTGCCGGTCACCCTCCTCATTCTAGCGATCCTGTTCGCCTTCCAGTTCCGCGGCACCGGAAGCGTCGCTTCCCTTTTCGCTCCCATCACAACGCTGTGGTTCATCACCATCGCGGTGCTGGGCCTCATCCATATCGGTGATGACCTGACGATTTTCATCGCCCTCAATCCGGCCCATGCGCTAAAATTGCTGATTTCCAATCCCGGCATGGGACTGATCATCTTCGGCGGCGTATTCCTGGCGGTGACGGGTGGGGAAGCGCTCTATGCCGATCTCGGCCACTTCGGCCGCACACCCATCCGCCTGGCTTGGATATTCATCGTGCTGCCGGCGCTGATCCTGAATTATCTGGGCCAGGGCGCCTTCGTGCATGCCAATCCGCATGAAGTGGCCAATCCCTTCTTCCTGATGGCACCGTCCTGGGCGCTCATCCCGCTGGTCATCCTCGCCACGCTGGTGACGGTAATCGCGAGCCAAGCCGTCATCACTGGCGCTTTTTCCATCGCCCAGCAGGCGATGTCGCTCGGCCTCTTGCCGCGCATGAACATCACCCACACCAGCGACACCGAGCAGGGCCAGATCTATATCGGCCAGGTCAACTGGCTGATTTTCGCCGGCGTCATCCTGCTCGTACTGCTGTTCGGATCTTCGGCGAGCCTCGCATCGGCCTATGGCATCGCCGTCAACATCTCGATGATCATCGATACGGCGTTGGCGCTCATCGTCTTCTGGCATGCGCGGCACTTCCCGCCGGCCATCGTGCTGCCCGTCCTCGTCATCATTCTCGCGATCGAGCTCACATTCTTTGCCGCCAACAGCGCCAAGCTTGTTGCCGGCGGCTATGTGCCGGTGCTGATCGGCCTCACCATTATCGTGACGATGCTGACCTGGCTGCGCGGCCGTTCGCTGCTTGCCGACAAACTGCGCAAGGACAGCGTCGAGCTCGAAGGGCTTCTTGAAACGCTGGAGCGCCGGCCGCCGACGCGGGTCGCCGGCGCCGCGGTGTTCCTGCAGACCGATCCCATCTATGCGCCGAGCGCCCTCATGCATAATCTCAAGCACAACCGCGTGCTGCATGACATCCTCGTGTTCATATCGGTCGAGACGATGGAAGTGCCGCGCGTGCCGCGCGATGAACGCGTGAGCGTGAAGAAGCTGGCGCTCGGCGCTTTCCTCGTTCGGGCCCGCTTCGGCTATATGGAACAGCCGGATGTACCGGCGGCGCTGCGCATGTGCGAGCCTTATGGCCTGTCGATCGATCCGCGCCAGGCTTCCTATTTCCTCGGCCGCCGCGCCATCCGCATGTCGGCCAAGGCCCGCATGCCGTTCTGGCAGCAGCGCCTCTTCATCATGCTGGCCAACCAGTCGGCCCGCGCTATTGAATTCTTCCGCATCCCGCCCGAACGCGTCGTCGAGCTCGGCATGCAGATGTCGGTTTAGCGCGATGTCGCCGACCGCGTTCGAAATTCGTTCTAGCTGCCCGGAACCCTCATGACAGTTCTCTCGCCCTTTTCTCTCCCCGGCCGTTTCTGGCGCGGCAATCTGCACACCCATTCGACTTTGTCCGATGGCGCGCTCTCGCCCGACAAGGTCGTCCAGGCCTACAAGGACGCGGGCTATGACTTCATGATGCTTTCCGACCACTTCATCGGTCACTATGACTGGCCGGTTGCCGATACGCGGTCGCTGCGCTCCAACAGCTTCACCACCATCATCGGTTGCGAGCTTCATGCACCCGAAACTTCGGCCGGTGAGCTCTGGCACATCGTCGCCGCGGGCCTGCCTCTCGATTTCGCACCTTGCGCGCCGGAAGAGACCGGTATGCGCCTCGCGCGCCGCGCCGCTGAGGCCGGCGCCTTCATCGGCATCGCTCATCCGGCCTGGTCGCAGCTCACCATCGAGGACGGGCGTGCCATCGACATCGCCCATGCCGTCGAAATCTATAATCACGGCTGCGCGGTCGAATGCGACCGCGGCGAAGGCTTCTATCTTCTCGACCAGTTGCTGAATGAAGGCAGGCGCCTCACCGCCTTCGCCACCGACGATGCGCATTTCCATCATGACGACCATTTTGGCGGCTGGGTGCACGTCAGGGCGCAAGCGAATGATCCCGACAGTCTTCTCGATGCGCTCAAGAAGGGCCATTATTATTCAAGCCAGGGTCCCCTCATCCAGGAAATATCCCTCGAAGGATCCGAGCTCAGCATCGCTTCATCGCCGGTCAATACGATCGTCGTGGTCTGCGGTCATTCGCGCAGCGTGCAGCGCATCGGCAAATCCATCACCTCCGCCACGCTCGATCTCAGCAAGCTGGAAAAAGGCTGGCTCCTCACCAAGCAGAGTCCGTGGTTGCGCGTGATTGTCATCGACCAGGCCGGCAAGCGGGCGTGGAGCAATCCCATCTGGAAAGACGAATTATAGAACTTGCCTCTCTGGCGCGTCATTACGGCTCTTGGGATCAGCCAGATCATTGGCTGGGGCACCACCTATTATGCCTTGGGCGCGCTCTCGATCGACATAGCAGCGGATCGCGGCTGGTCGAAGCTCCTCATCTTCGGCGCCTTCTCGGTCGCTCTGCTGATCAGCGGCTTCATTTCCCGCGCCGCCGGACGCGCCATCGACAAATATGGTGGCAGGCGCATAATGGCCATGGGCTCGGGCCTGGCGGCGTTCGGCTGCCTGATCCTCTCTTTCGCGAGCCAGGCCTGGATCTATTTTGCGGGCTGGCTCGTCCTTGGCCCGGCGATGCGCCTCATACTCTATGATGCCGCCTTCCCCTCCCTCGCCCAGGTCGCCCGCGAGAAATCCCGCCGCTCGATCTCCTATCTGACCCTGTTCGGCGGCCTCGCCTCGACCGTTTTCTGGCCGGTATCGCATTATCTCTCGCAAGCGATCGGCTGGCAAAACGCATTCAGGGTCTATGCGTTTCTCCATCTCATTGTCTGCCTGCCGCTTCATTTGCTGGTTCTCGATCGCAGCGACGAACGAGAGGCCATCGCCGGCCAGGAAACGCCGCCGCTTCCCACGGCCCCGGTGCTCGCGGGCCAAGACCGCAACCGGGCGATGATCGTTTTCGCCTCGGTTCTGGCCTTGAACGGCATCGTCTTCTCCTCGATCTCCGCCCATGTCGTGCCCCTGTTCGAGGGTCTAGGTTTCACAGCAGCCGCCGCGGTGACGCTGGCGGCCCTCATCGGCCCGTCCCAGGTTGCAAGCCGCATCGGCGATATCCTGGCCGGTCACCATGTGAAGACGATGACTTTGGGCCTCATAGCCGTCGGCCTTCTGCCGGCTGCCCTCATCATCTTCGCCGGTGGTGGCTTCGCCCTCTGGGCCGCGCTGGTTTTCGCAGCTCTATACGGCATGTCCAACGGCCTCATGTCGATCATCAAGGGCATCATCCCCTTGAGCCTGTTCGGTCGCCAGGGCTTTGGCCTCGTCATCGGCACGCTCACCACGCCGCAACTGATCCTGAATGCCGTCGCGCCGACATTTTTCGCCTTCGTTCTTGACCAGGGCGGTCCGCGCAACGGGCTTCTCATCGCCATCATCTTCGCAGTTCTCTCCTTCCTCGCGATGATCTATCTGGCTCGCAAATATCCGCGCTGAAGATTGAGCGGTCTTTCTCACTTCCTTCCGAGGAACAGCTTTTCACAATCGGAAAGCGCCGCCATGGCGACGCTCGCTCCCGCAATGGGATATGTCGCCTCGATCTTGTCCTTGCCCCCGCCAAGCGACAGCTCCGAGCCCTTGGCTATTCCGGCGATGAATTTCCGTCCACGTCCGGTTTCTGGCAGAACCAGCAGCATGAAATCCTTGACGCGTTGCACATTTGGGAATTTCCACGCCACTTTTTGGTCGATGCGCAGGACGAGCCTGTCTTTATATCCATCGCCGAAAGACCAGCCCTGGGCGCTGAAGTGGAGCCTGATCGGGCCCACGGCAATTTCGATACTGAAGGTTTGTGCATCCTTCTTTGCCTCGGCGATACACCATCTTTCCCCGTCGTCGGATTCCCAGCTGCGCACCTGCCAGTCGCGGTAGGAGAGCAATGTTTCCCTGATTTCCGAATGGGCAGTTGGCGCTGATAAGGCCATTGCAAGCCACCAGGCTACACCGCAGCGCGCCGCCAGCGTAAACAATCTCCTTGCGGATCTGTTCATGATCTTCGCCTCTGGCTCTGGGGTCTCCGATCTAGCAGCCGTTCGGCAGCCGTGCTAGACCGCGCTCGCAATTCACAAAGCAGGACCCGATGACCAAGACCCGCACCGAAACCGATACCTTTGGCTCCATCCAGGTCAGAGCCGACCGCTATTGGGGGGCGCAGGCGGAGCGGTCGCTGGGCAATTTCAAGATCGGCTGGGAAAAGCAGCCGAAGCCGGTGATCCGGGCGCTCGGCATCGTCAAGCTCGCCGCTGCCGAAGTGAACATGTCGCTGGGCCGCCTTGATCGCAAGATCGGCAAGGCTATCATCGCCGCGGCGCGTGAGGTGATCGAAGGCAAGCTCGACGACCATTTTCCTCTCGCCGTCTGGCAGACCGGATCCGGCACCCAATCCAACATGAATGCCAATGAGGTGATCTCCAACCGTGCCATCGAGTTGCTAGGCGGCACGATGGGCTCGAAATCGCCGGTGCATCCGAACGACCATGTCAATATGAGCCAGTCGTCGAACGATACCTATCCGACCGCGATGCATATCGCCTGCGCCGAGCAGATCCACCACGATCTTCTCCCCGCACTTAGGCATTTGTACAAGGCCCTGGCGAAGAAGTCGAAGCTGTGGGCGAAGATCATCAAGATCGGCCGTACCCATACCCAGGATGCGACGCCGCTCACCTTGGGCCAGGAATTCTCCGGTTATGCCCAGCAGGTCAAGAACGGCATCGCCCGCATCGAGCAGACGATGCCGGCACTGATGCAGCTCGCCCAGGGCGGCACCGCTGTCGGCACCGGCCTCAACGCACCCAAGGGCTTCGACAAGAAAGTGGCGAGCCGCATCGCCGCCTGCACCGGGCTCCCCTTCACCACAGCGCCCAATAAATTCGAGGCGCTCGCCGCCCATGACGCGATGGTGATGAGCCATGGCGCCATCAACACGGTAGCTGTCTCGCTGTTCAAGATCGCCAATGATATTCGTTTCCTGGGCTCGGGACCGCGCTCGGGGCTCGGCGAATTGTCTCTTCCCGAGAACGAGCCCGGCTCATCGATCATGCCGGGCAAAGTCAATCCGACCCAATGCGAAGCCCTCACCATGGTTTGTACTCAGGTCTTCGGCAATCAAGCCACCATTTCCTTCGCCGGCAGCCAGGGCCATTTCGAACTCAATGTCTTCAATCCGGTGATGGCCTATAATTTCCTGCAATCGGTCCGCCTCCTCGCCGATGCCGCGGTGAGCTTCACCGATCACTGCGTCTCGGGCATCATCGCGCGCGAAGACAATATCAAGGCGGCCCTTGACCGTTCCCTCATGCTGGTGACGGCGCTCGCCCCCAAGATCGGCTATGACAAGGCGGCGGAAATCGCCAAGACTGCCCACAAGCGCGGCACCACATTGCGCGAGGAGGCTTTGCGCCTCAAATATGTGACGGCGGAGGAATTCGATCAGATCGTGCGTCCGGAAGACATGATCGGTCCCAAGTGATGAGCGATATCGTCAATCTCAAGCGTCATCGCAAACGTCTGGCACGCGAAGAGAAGAACGCGACGGCGGAAGAGAACCGCCGGCGTTTCGGCCGCAGCAAGGCTGAGCGTGAAAAGCAGGAGATTGAAGAGGCCCGCGCTGAGAGCCATCTCGATGGACACAAGCGCGAGAGCTGATGCCCAAGGCATTCAAACGCTCGCTTACCATTTCAGGGCATCGCACATCGCTCTCGCTCGAGCCTGAATTCTGGACCGTGCTCAAGCAGGCGGCCCAGGCCGAGCACAAATCGCTAGCCGCCCTGGTCGGCGAGATCGACCGCGGCCGCGGCAAGCGAAACCTCTCCAGCGCCCTCAGGGTCTGGGTATTGAATCGCCTCCTGAAAGTGAGCTGACCCTCAATTCTGCGACTTGAGCCGGCGGAACAGGCGATCGAGGAAGTTCTCCCGCTTGGGCGGTTCCTTGGCGATCTTCTGCGGCGGTACCAGGACCAAAGGCGCGCCGGGATCGGTCCTGGCTTGCGTCTTTGGTTGCTGGCGCTTGGGCTTGGACTTGGGTGCCGGCGGCTTCATGATTTCCACATCCTGCGGCTCGACGGCGCCGGTCTGCTCGGCGGATGGTTTCGTGACATTGGCATCGGGCGGCGGCGGACCGAAAATGTCGGAACTTGGTGTTTCGGGCGCCGGTAACGGGGTGACCGCATCAGGCAGTGCGGGCTCGGGCAGCTTTGTTTCCCCTATATCGGTGCTCGCCGCCTGCGGATTTTCCTGCATCTTGCGCACGATGTCTTCCAGCGCCTTGCGATCGGCCTCCGCCTGCTTTGCCGCCCGTTCCTGTGCGCTGCGAATGGCTTCTTCGCGCACCTTTCGTTCCGCCTCCTCGCGGGCTTTCTGCTCCGCTTCTTCCTGCGCCTTGCGCTCAACTTCCTCCTGGGCTTGTCGCGCAGCTTCCTCCTGTGCCTTTCGTTCGATCTCCTCGCGAGCCTTGCGCTCCGCCTCTTCCTGCGCCTTGCGGTCCGCCTCTTCCTGGGCCTGGCGCGCCGCTTCTTCCTGGGCCTGACGGTCTATCTCTTCCTGTTTCCTTACATAACGGTGGACCTGGCGCTCCCGCACTTTGCGCTGCATCTCCTGGCGGTTGATGGCGCGCCCTTCTGCTATGGCCTGTTCGAGCTCGATCTTGTCGGCTGCCGCTTTCGCCTCGCGCATGCGCTGGTGGACATCGATTTCCCTGAGACGCAGCTGCAATTCGCGGCGCTGCTCATTATAGGCTTCAAGCCGTGCTTCATCCTCACGCCGCTGTCGTTCTTCTTCTTCCATCGCCTTCTGCTGATCGGCTTGCAGCTTCTCAAGTTCCCGCATCGTGCGTTCCACCACGCGGAATCCGAGCTTCGATTCAAGCGCCGCAATATCGACGAAGCGCGTCAAGGCACTAGGATGCCCGCTATAGGTCACGCCGAACCGGGGCTGCTCGTCGAGCGTCTTGAGCTTGATCTGCATCGCTGCGTCGAGCCTGCCATCGGCGAGGTCGATCTTCGGCGCGAGGCTCACATCCGCCGCTTGCGAGCTTTGCGCGAAGTCGGGCATGGTCACCGTGCCATTCTCGATCTTGAGGATCCCGGTGGCCGATCCGAAATCGAGGATGCCATCACTGCTCAGCGCCGCGAAGGCGCTCTTGAGCTCGTCGCCGGAATTCGCCGTCTTGACCAAGTCGGCAAAGCGCTGCGGATTGAGATTGGCCTGAAAGGCTGGCGAGAACCGCGCTAGGGGTGCGGCCGCTGCCCGAGGCCTTGACCGACAGCTTGACCAGTCCCTGCGCGATCTTGGCCCCCTGCACGTCCTTGAGGCTGGTGGCGAGATCGACCGGCATGACGAGGCGACCGTCCAGCGCCTTGCCTCCGCCTTGCGGCTTGGCGCCGATCTCGATCGCGACGTCGCCTCCCATATCGCTTTTGCCAAACGCGGCGAGACGTATTTCCTCAGGCGCGGCACTGATGCCGATCTGCGTTTCCTTAACCGCGAGACCATCGAAGACCTCGAGATATTCCGGCTTGATCCACAATTCACCGGTGAGGCCGCGCGGCGGTTCGAGCGCGAAGGGCAGTTCGACATTGAGGGGCCGGCCATCCCACGGCATGAACACTAGGCCGAACAGCCGGGCGAAGGACACCGGGCCAGTTGCGAACTCCCCCTTGAATTTGTTGCCGTCTTCGAAAGTGATCGTCCCCGACAGTGGTGCACCGCCAACGAAACCTCGCACATTCGGCAGGATGACTTTCGGCAGCGCCACCTCGACATCGGACTCGACTGACAACGCGCCCCCGGCATAATCGCCAACGCCCGCCGCCAGGAGCAGGTCGCCCGGCCGCTCAGCGAAAATTCCCGCTCGCCCGGTTCCTGTGAGAGCGCCATTATTGCGCAGGAATTTGCCCTGGAATTGGCCCTTGGCGCCAAAGGCATCGGCCTGGAGATCGGCAACGAGACCATTGGCGAGCGAACCGGTAAGCGTCACCGAAAGCTTGGCTCCGCCGCTTTGCACACTTGCCGGACGCATCCCGACAAGCTTGGCAAGCCCGGCACCCGTTGCGCTGCGCAAGGTGAAGGTGCTGCTGATCTCGCTCGCCATCAAGTCGTCCTGCCCCGCCGCCGCGAGCGTCGCTTCGACATCGAGTTCGCCGCTCTTTCCCAGCATCCGGAAATTCGCGGCCTGGCCCTCCTCGTCCGGCTTCAGCTCGGCGGTGATGGTGAGGTCGGTCTTGCCGAGCGCGTCCGCCCACACGGGATTGCTGTCTTTCGGATAGAGTCCCAGTAGCTGCAGGAGGCTGCGCGGATCATCCGCCGTCACGCTGGTCGAGATAGTGCCCTTGTTGCCGGTTTCGGTCGGCGTGAGGAGGCCCGTGGTTTCAAGCCGCGCATTGCCCACATTGCCGATCTCGATTGTCTTGAGATCGATATTGCCACCGATCGCGGCGATATCGATGGCGAGGTCGCGGGCATCGACACCATTGAGCAGGGTCTGGCCCGACTGGAGCGTCAGGCGAAGGTCATGCCCTGCCGCCCATTGCGAGAGGAGCCCCGCCGTCCCAAGCCAGCTGCCGCCGCCAAACCCATTGGGGACGAACCGGTCGAGATCGAGCGATGAGGCATCAAGCCTGATATCGAGCGAAGGCCGCTCACCGAACCCGATCGCGAATCCCCCGCTGCCCATCGATTCATCGATCTGATATTCCATATCCTGCAGGCGCAGCTGATCATCGGTCGCATCGAGACGCGTCTGCAGCTTGAAGCGGCCACGGCTGCCGGTCCATATCCTGGCAAGGTCACTGCGCCCTTCTGGCCACGCCCAGGAAACGAAATCGCGCAGGCTTCCGGCCTCGCCGGCGAGATCGCCCGCTAGTTGCGGGCCTGAATCTGTCACGACGAACACGCCAGTGAACAGGCCGCGCGCCTGGCCCGGCATGCCCGCCGACAGCTCGCTGATCCGAATGGCGTCCCGGTTCAATTCGAAGGCCAGTTTGGCATTGTCGAGCGGTTCGCCCCCCACCACCAGCGAAGTGACGCCCAGGGACGCGGTGATATCGACGTCATCCGGCATGATCTCCATGGCGTTCTCGAGCAGCGCCAGGCCACCCCCCTCACGGATGAGGCTCTTGGCCTTGGCGCCGGCGACGGCATCGAGATCGAAGCGCGTCGCCTTGAGATCGGTCTTGAGCTTGACACTCGTGCCGAGGCTGATCTCGGCACTGCCGGTCAGAAGATTGGCGCCTTCGCTGCTCGCATCGCGCGGCGAGATCTCAATCTTGTCGAGCGCCACGGTATCGAAATTCGAAGTCACCTGTGCTGTCATCATCAGGGGCCGCAACTGGCCTTCGGCATCGCTACGGCCGTCGACGCTGGCAGCCGGCTGAACCCTCAGTTTGCCGGTGACGTGATTTCCATCATTGGCGCCGTCGAACTGATAGACGAGCCCCGAGCCATCCGCAGAACTGATCCGGAAGCCGAATTTGAATGGCGTATCGGGCGACCACCTTCCGGTATTAATTCCGATCTCGACCGGCCGGTCGTGATAGGCGGCGGTGCCGCGCATCCGCCACGGTCCGGCGAAATCCTGCGCCGCGAGCGTCGCATTGACCTTGGTTATCGTGGCCCGTCCGGCACGGCGATTGTCGATCAGATGAACAACGCCGTCGGAAACCGAGATTTGATCGAGCCTGATTCGGTCGAGCAGTCCCATTTCGCTTTGATCGGCCTCGGATTTGATATGCCAGCTGCCCTGCCCGCTGGCCATCCGCTCGAAGGCGACCACTGGGTGGACGATATCGATGCTCTCGACCCGGATCTCCCCGCCGAACAGGCCGGCAAGCGTCATCCGGACGTCGACTTCGTCAGCCGTGATGAAATCCGGCACGAAGGAACCCGGTGGATTGGCCACTTTGACACCGCGTATGGAGAGTCTGGGCCAAGGGAACAGCCGGCCGGATATATCACCGGCGACTGTTACCTGCCGACCGGTCACCTGGCTGCCATATTTCTCGATTGCCGGGCGGTAACTGTCCCAGTCGATGATAAACGGCGCAATGAAGGCCGCCGTCACCGCCATGACGAGCGCTATCCCGAAATAGAGAACGGGCGATTTCCAGAGCTTCATAACCGATCAAACCTGTCGCTGCGGCGATCCATGCCAGACAGTCAGGGCGATCATAAGGCGACTATCTTCCCGGGGTTAAGGATATTCTTGGGGTCAAGCGCCTGCTTGATCCGGCGCATCATGGCGACGCCCTCCACCCCATGTTCCAACTCGAGAAACCGCATCTTGCCCGAGCCCACGCCATGCTCGCCGGTCGAAGTTCCCTCCATCGCGATGGCTCGCTTGATGAGCCGCTCGTAAAATCCTTTCACCCGTGCGAGCTCGGCCGCGTCCGAGCGATCGCAATAGAGCACGACGTGGAAATTGCCGTCACCGACATGGCCGACGATCGGGCCATAAAGACCGTTCGCCGCCAGATCGGCGCGCGTTTCGTTCACGCACTCGGCAAGCCGGGAAATCGGCACGCAGACATCGGTGGCAAAGGCTTCTTTTCCGGGCATCAGGGACTTCGTCGCCCAGAATGCATCATGCCGGGCCTGCCATAGACGCTGGCGGTCCTCCTCCTTGGTCGCCCAAGTGAAGGGTCCGCCGCCCAATTCCTCGGCAATCGAACCGAACAGCCCCGACTGTTCCTCGGTGCCGGCCGGCGTGCCATGGAACTCGACGAACAGGGTCGGCACCACCTTGAGGTCGATCTTGGAATAGGCATTGAAGGCCTTCACATGCTCTTCATCGACGAGTTCGATCCGCGCCACCGGGATGCCGAGCTGGATGGTCTGGATCACCGCCTGGCAGGCGGCATCGACGGAGGGAAACGGGCAGACCCCGGCGGCGATCGATTCGGGGATGCCATAGAGCCTCACCCCCACTTCGGTGATGATGCCGAGCGTTCCCTCCGACCCCACCAGCAGGCGGGTTAGATCATAGCCGGCCGAGGATTTCCTGGCCCGCTTCGCGGTCCTGACCACCTCGCCATTGGCCATCACGGCCGTAAGGCTCAAGACATTCTCCCGCATCGTGCCATAGCGCACCGCATTGGTGCCAGAAGCCCTTGTCGCCGCCATGCCGCCGAGGCTCGCATCTGCGCCGGGATCGATCGGAAAGAACAGCCCCTTATCGCGCAAATGGATGTTTAGGGCCTTGCGCGTCACCCCGGCTTGCACCCTTGCGTCAAGGTCCTCCGCATTGACTTCGATGATAGCGTTCATTGCCGAAACGTCGACCGATATGCCGCCAAAGGGTGCGGTGAAATGGCCTTCGAGCGAGGTGCCGGTACCGAATGCAATGACCGGTGTCTCATAGCTGGAGCAGATCGAAACGATACCCTGCACCTCCTCGGTGGTTCTCACAAAGGCGACTGCGTCTGGCGGTGCTCCAGGTGCCCAAGTCTGGTCCTTGCCATGCTGCTCGCGCACGGCTTCTGCCGTCGAGAGTCGGTCGCCGAGCATCGCCTTGATCTCTGCTATGGCCTGGGTCACGCTATTCTTCCTGGTCATTTGTCATCTGCCGTAAGTGTCTGCTATCGCTTTCAAAAGCTTCATCCAAGACCCTAGCAAGTTTCCCGGAAAAGACGATGGCCTTCCCTGCCCCTTTCGTAAGCTCGGTCCACCGGATCGAGGATCAATGGATCGACTATAATGGCCATTTCAACATGGCCTATTACAATGTGCTGTTCGATCGGGCGGGCGATGAAGCCTTCGCGGCCATCGGGCTCGGCGCCGATTATGTGAAGCGGACCAATTGCTCCTTTTTTACACTTGAGGCCCATGTCACCTATTTGCGCGAACTTCACGCGAGCGACACGGTCCGGATCGACATCCAGTTCCTCGACTATGACGCCAAGCGCATCCATTATTTCGAGCAGATGCGCCATGCGAAGGACGGTCGGATTGCCTGTATGAGCGAGCTTATCGTCATTCACGTCGATATGAACACCCGCAAATCGTCGCCCTTTCCGCCTGACATCCTCGCCAACATCAAAGCGATGCATCAGGCGCATGCAATTCTGCCGATTCCGCCCCAAATCGGGCATCGGATCGGCATACCAAAAAAATAG
This sequence comes from Alphaproteobacteria bacterium, assembly GCA_005884715.1. Taxonomy (GTDB): domain Bacteria; phylum Pseudomonadota; class Alphaproteobacteria; order Rhizobiales; family Aestuariivirgaceae; genus Taklimakanibacter. The sequence goes on from VAZZ01000210.1 coordinate 23,734, forward strand.
CGTGCTGCCACATTGTGCTCGCATTTCCCAACGATCCTCGGAGCCCTTCCAGGGACGGCTATTTTTTATGGAGACGCGATGATGCAAGCTCTCGAAATCCTGGACTATGCTCGCCAGCTTCACGAAGTGCGCGGCGAACGGGCCGTGCTCGAGGCCGCCCAGCGGGCCACAGCATGCGAAGCCAAGGGCGATAGTGAAGCAGCCGCCAATTGGCGTCGCATTCAGTCCGCGCTGACGACGATTCAATCGCCCCACGTCAGCTGAATTCAAGAGTATCGAACGGCATCAAAGCGTGCTGCACTGCAGCGCGCTTTTTTGTTTTTTCGCTCGAACAAATCTCCCTAAAATCTGACACATAAAAAAATCATCTCGCCTTCTCACTGCAATATTATCGACTCATTCGCCGGGCATAAGTCTCCCATCAATTGAAAAAGGGAGGTCGGCATGCAGAACGCAACCATCATCGAATTTGCCCGCCAGCTTCTCGTCATTCATGGCGTGAAGGCGTGCGAAGAAGCAGAAGTGCATGAGCGCATTTGCGTGAAATATGGCGCCAAGCGCACCGCCGAGACTTGGCGCAATGTCCAGACCGCCCTCAAGGACATGAGGCACTAGCATCGGCCCTGACAGCCGATGCGACCAAAAAGTCACGGATTTGGCTCCTCTAAACGCATCGTGATCTGTGCTGGAGTTGCTATATAAGGGTGCGAAACATCAGGATTCGCACCCTTTATTATGACCTCGCGTCCCGTTGATCTTGGCGATTTTGACGAAAGCCCGGCGCCGCAAAGGCCGGGCGGATTGTCGGCGCGTGCCCTGGCCGGCACCGAGGCCCCCTATCTCAAGGGCCTTAATCCCGAACAGCGTGCCGCTGTCGAGACGACCGACGGTCCCCTTCTTGTGCTGGCGGGCGCCGGTACCGGCAAGACCCGCGTCCTCACCACGAGGCTCGCCCACATCTTGGCTACTGGACGGGCGTGGCCCGGGCAGATCCTGTGCGTCACCTTCACCAACAAGGCGGCGCGCGAAATGAAGGAGCGCATCGGCCATCTGATCGGCGGCGTTGTCGAGGGCATGACATGGCTTGGCACCTTCCACTCGATCGGGGTAAAGATCCTGCGCCGACATGCCGAGCTGGCGGGGCTCAAATCCGGCTTTTCCATTCTCGATACCGATGACCAGATCCGCCTCTTGAAACAGATCATCGAAGCCTCCGGAATCGACGAGAAACGCTGGCCGGCGCGCCAATTGGCCTCCCTCATCGACAATTGGAAGAATCGCGGTCTCTTGCCGGCACGCGTCCCCGCCGGCGAGGCCCATGCCTATGGCAACGGCCGTGGTGGCGAGCTTTATGCCGAATACCAGTCCCGGCTCAGGGTCTTGAATGCCGTCGATTTTGGCGACCTCCTGCTCGAGGTCCTGCATATCTTCCAGGACCACCCCGATGTGCTGAAGGAATATCAGCGCCGCTTCAAATACATGCTGGTCGATGAATATCAGGATACCAATGTGGCGCAGTATCTGTGGCTGAGGCTCTTGGCCCAGGGACACAGGAATATCTGCTGTGTCGGCGATGATGATCAGTCGATCTATGGCTGGCGTGGTGCCGAGGTCGACAATATCCTGCGCTTCGAGAAGGATTTCCCGGGTGCCAAGGTCATCAGGCTCGAACGCAATTACCGCTCGACGCCGCAGATCCTGGGCGCCGCCTCAGGGCTGATCGCCAAGAATGAGGGCCGTCTCGGCAAGACGCTCAAGACCGAGCGCGAGGACGGCGAGCAGCTGATCTTGCGGTCGCATTGGGATGGCGATGAGGAAGCCCGCGCCATCGGCGACGACATAGAGAGCCTGCAGCGCAAGGGCGAGAAGCTCGATGACATGGCGATACTGGTGCGCGCCTCCTTCCAGATGCGCGCCTTCGAGGACCGTTTCATCACGCTGGGCATCCCCTATCGCGTCATCGGCGGTCCGCGCTTCTATGAGCGCCAGGAAGTCCGCGATGCCCTGGCTTATTTCAAGGTCACGGCGTCCCCCGACAATGATCTCGCTTTCGAACGCATCATCAATGTGCCCAAGCGTGGTATCGGTGACACATCGGTCAAGCGCATGCATGAATATGCCCGCAAGGAGGGCGTGTCGCTATATCGCGCCGCAGAGTTGCTGGGCCAGACCGACGAATTGCCGGCCAAGACGCGCGCCGCACTGCGCGATCTGCTCGAATCCTTTGCGCGTTGGCGTCACGTGCTGTCCGGCCTGCCGCATGTCGAGCTCGCCGAGATCATCCTCGATGAATCGGGCTACACGACCATGTGGCAGAACGACAAGAGCCCGGAAGCGCAGGGTCGCCTCGAAAATCTGAAGGAGCTGGTGCGCTCGATGGGCGAATTCGAGACCATGGCGGGCTTCCTCGAGCATATTGCCTTGGTGATGGATACCGATGCGGGCGCCAGCGAAGACAAGATCAACATCATGACCTTGCACTCGGCCAAGGGTCTTGAATTCGGGACGGTCTTCCTTCCCGGCTGGGAGGAAGGCCTCTTCCCGCATCAGCGCTCCCTCGATGAAAACGGCCGCGCCGGCCTCGAGGAGGAACGCCGTCTCGCTTATGTCGGCATCACCCGCGCCAAGCGCCGGGCCACCATCTCCTTCGCCCAGAACCGGCGTGTGCGCAATCTGTGGCAGTCGAGCCTGCCGTCGCGCTTCATCGACGAATTGCCGGAAGCCCATGTCGAGGTGGCGCCGATGTCGAATTCCTATGGTGGCTACGGCATCGGGTCCTATGGCGCCAGCCGGTTCGAGGAGCGCATAACGCCCTTCTCCAACACTTATGACACGCCAGGCTGGCAGCGTGCCCAGAAAGCCTATGCCAAGGGCGAGGCTATGCGCTCGCCGCCCCATATCGTCGAGGGCCAGTTGGTGGCGCGCGAGACCGAAGGCCAGGATATCGAGCGCGGTGCCCGCGTCTTCCACCAGAAATTCGGCTATGGCCGGGTGACCCATGTCGACGGCAACAAGCTTACCATCGATTTCGACAAGGCCGGCGAGAAGCGGGTGCTCGATTCCTTCATCGAGCGGGCCTAGCCCAGAACATCACGCGCCTTCGCCGACCTTTGCGACACCCCGTCCTGAAACTTCCGATCCGGCATCGGGTGCCAGTTTCAGATGCGAGAACACCGACAGCGCACTGATGAAGGCGACCGCGAAGAACGCATAGGCGAAATCGGTCACGCTCAGCACGAGATCGCCTCTGAGATACTGCGCGAATTCGAGCACCGAGGCCGCGCAGACGACGCCCACGGCGAGTGAGAGCTGCTGCGCCACGGTGTAAAGACTCGTTGCCGATCCCATCTCGCGCGCCGGAATGTCCGAATAGGACAATGCGTTGAGCGAGGTGAATTGCAGCGAGCGGAAGAAGCCGCCCGCGAGCAGGAGGGCGAGGATGAGAAGATGCGGCGTCTGCGGCGTGAACAACCCCTGGACGGCGAGAGTGGCGGCGCTCACCACGGCATTGAATAGCAGAACGCTGCGGAAGCCGAAGCGTTTCAGGATACGCGCGGCTGTGAATTTCATCGTGAGTGCGCCAAGCGCTGCCGCGCAGGTGAGGCTCCCCGACTGGAACGGCGTCAACTTGAAGCCCAATTGCAGCATCAAAGGCAGGAGGAACGGAATGGCCCCGACACCGATGCGGAACAGGCTTCCACCCATGACGCCGGAACGAAAGGTCGCGACCTTCAGGAGATCGAGATCGAGGATTGGATTGGCGCTCCGGCTTGCGTGCAGGACATAGAGCGAAGTCAGCACCAGGCCGATCGCAATGAGTACCGGTGCGCCATGGGCCGGCAATACATCGCGGCCAAAGACCGTTGCGCCAAAGACCAGTGCCGAGAGACCAAGGCCCGACAGGAGGAAGCCAAGTGCATCGAGGGGCGGCATACCCTCCTCGCGGATGTCGGGCATATGGAGCGTCGCCAGCACCATGCCCAGAATACCAACGGGCACATTGATCCAGAAGATCCAGCGCCAATGGAAATATGTCGTGATGAAGCCCCCGATCGGCGGGCCGAGCAAAGGACCCATCAGTGCGGGTATGGTGAGCATGGCCAAGGCGCCCACGATTTCGCTCTTCGCCACTGTTCTGAGGATGATGAGGCGGCCGACCGGCACCATCATGGCGCCGCCCACGCCCTGGAGGAAGCGGGCGGCGATGAGCCCTTCAAGCGACGTAGACAGTCCGCAAGCGATCGAGCCCAGGGTGAAGACGGCGATGGCGGCGCGAAACACATTGCGGGCGCCGAAGCGGTCGGCGCACCACCCGCTCACCGGAATGAAAACCGTGAGCGCCAGCAGATAGGTGGTGAAAGCGAGCTTGAGGATGACGGGATCTTGTCCGAGATCGGCGGCCATGGCGGGCAGCGACGTCGCGATCACCGTCGCGTCGGTATTTTCCATGAACAAGGCGGAGGCGACGACAAGCGGAATGATGCGCGGGAGAGATGCCATCTGTCAGGTATCAGGGATCGGGACCAGGGTTCAGGGTCCTGATAACTGATCCCTGACAGAAAGAGGCACGCATTTATTCGTGATCGGCCATGCCGGGGAGCCCGATGCTGTCCTACCCCAGATCCACTAAGACTTTGAAAATGCAAATCTTTTAATTTCACGGTGCCGGGAACAAACCTTCCGTGTCGGCGTTGACAGGCATCGTTCCATCTGATGGGAGACGAGAATGGATACCAATCCTCAATATCGCCAGAAGACCGATCCGAAGGTCGATCCGAATTTGCAATACAATACGGAAATCCGCTCCGGCAGCTCGAGCACCACCGGCTGGATCATTGGCGGCCTTATCGTGCTGGCGCTGATTGCGGCCTACTTCCTGTGGGGCGGCAGCGGAACACCGCCGCAGTCCCCGACGGGTACAACCACGGAACAACCGGTGACGCCACCTCAGCAGCCGGCAACGCCAACCCCGAGCCAGCCGCAGGGCAGTAGCCAACAGCCGGCAACACCGCAACCCGCAACGCCTGCTCCAAAGGGCGGCACGACGGGCCAAGGAACGACCAATCCGTAGTCGTTAGTCTGTTAGTCCGCGTTCCTGATATTTGATTACTCCGCCGCTTTCAAGCGGCGGAGTTTTTTGTCTTCCGCATATCCCGAGTTTTAGCGCGCGTCGCACCTCCACGCCGAAGCTTCGCGCCCCCCGCTTCCCTCTTCATATGCGCTCCGCTATAAGACGCCACGAATTTCCGGAGCATCTCCGGCCCGAACGCTTCTGGAGCCCGTAAGGCGAAGCGTTCTGTTTTTTGGAGCAAACCGTGTTCGAGCGTGTGTTCAGCTGGCTGGAAAGCCGGACCGATACGTTTCCGCCTGCGAAACCGACAAAGCCCGGCAGCACGCTGTGGGGCTTCGTCTGGCATTATACCAAGCCCTTCTGGCCGATGATCCTCATCTGCTCGGCTCTGGCCTCGTCCGTGGCGCTGATCGAGGTGTCGCTGTTCTCCTTCCTCGGCCGGCTGGTCGACTGGCTGGAAACCGCCAATCGCGAGACTTTCTGGGAAGACCATCAGGCGCGGCTCATCACCATGGCCATGCTGGTGCTCATCGTCCTGCCCTTCCTGAAATTCTGGTACGAAGCCGTCGTCCATCAGGGGCTTATCGGCAACTTCGCCATGCGCATCCGCTGGCTGGCGCACCGTTACGTGCTGCGCCAGAGCGTCGATTTCTTCCAGAACGATTTCGCCGGCCGCATCGCGACTAAGGTCATGCAGGCCGCCATGGGCACTCGCGACACGGTGATGAAGATTACCGAAGTGCTGGTCTATGTCGGCGTCTATTTCGCCGGCGCGGTCGTCACATTCGCCGCCAGCGACTGGCGCCTCGCCGTGCCGCTTCTCCTCTGGTTCATCGGCTATCTACTGGTCATGCGCCACTTCGTGCCGCTGCTCGGCGTGATGTCGAAGGCCCAGGCCGATGCGCGCTCGATGGTGACCGGGCGCATCGTCGACAGCTATACCAACATCGCGACCGTCAAGCTCTTCGCGCATGCCGACCGCGAGGATCTCTATGCCCGCGACGGCATGCGTCACATGCTCGACACCGTCTACAATTCCATGCGCACCACGACGCGCATGACGGTCGCGCTCAATGTCCTGAATGCGCTCTTGCTGTTCTCGACAGGTGTCCTCACCATCTGGCTGTGGTCGCTGAACGCCGTGACGACTGGCGTGCTTGCCTTCACGGTCAGTCTCATTTTGCGCATGCAGGGCATGGCGCATTGGATCCTGTGGGAGGTCGCCGGCCTGTTTGAGGATATCGGCACCGTCCAGGACGGTATCGAAACCATCGCCCGTGAGCGCAGCCTCACGGATATTGCGGATGCCAGGCCTTTGCGGGTCACCAAAGGCGAGATCAGGTTCGATGATGTCAGCTTCAACTATGGCAAGGCCATCGGGACGCAAAGCCCGGTCGTCGTCGACAATCTCACGCTGACGATCGCGCCCGGCGAAAAGGTCGGCCTTGTCGGGCGCTCCGGCGCCGGCAAGTCGACGCTCGTCAACCTGCTCTTACGCTTCTACGATCTGCATGATGGCCGCATCGTGATCGATGGCCAGGATATTTCCAAGATCACCCAGGAGAGCCTGCGCGAGCAGATCGGGATGGTCACCCAGGACACGTCCCTGCTGCATCGCTCCGTCAAGGACAACATCGCTTATGGCCAGCCCGAGGCGGTCATGAACGAGATCGTCGAGGCGGCAAGGCGCGCCCATGCCGATGAATTCATCCCGCATCTCATCGATCCGAAGGGCCGGCGCGCCTATGATGCGCATGTGGGCGAGCGCGGCGTGAAACTCTCCGGCGGGCAGCGCCAGCGCGTCGCCATTGCTCGCGTGCTGCTCAAGGATGCGCCCATTCTCATCCTCGATGAAGCCACGAGTGCGCTTGATTCGGAGATCGAGGCTGCCATCCAGGAGAGCCTCTACAATCTGATGGAAGGCAAGACGGTCATTGCGGTGGCGCATCGCCTCTCGACCATTGCCGCCATGGACCGCCTGGTCGTCATGGACAAGGGCCGCATTGTCGAGGAAGGCTCGCATGATGCATTATTGCGCAAGGGCGCGCTCTATGCCGATCTGTGGCGGCGCCAGTCCGGCGGCTTCCTCGCCCGCGAGGCGGCGGAATAGAATCCAGCTGGTCAGCGCTGATGCAATTCACCTTGACCATTGACGGGCTCACCGAGGCCACAGCGAGCGAACTCGCCACGCTCATCGAAGACCGCGAACCTGCGCCTCTCGCGGTCGCCCTCAACGAAACCGATGAGGCTGCTAAAATCTGGAATCTCGTAGCCTATTTCACTGACGAGACGGCAGCCCGCGACTGTGGCCGGCATCTCGCCGCCCTACCTGGGATCGACTGTTCGATTGCCGCTTTGCTCGATGTCGACTGGGTACGCCGCTCGCTAGAGGGCCTGGCGCCGGTGGTTGCCGGACGCTTCCATCTTTTTGGCTCATGCCGGAATGGCTTTCGGCACTGGCCATCATGGCACGACCTCGGGCTGCCTCCTGGCGCTTGATGGCCTTCTGAAGCGGACGACCCCGCGGCGCATCCTCGATGTCGGCTGTGGCACTGGCATATTGGCCATCGCCGCAGCGAGAGCCCTTCGCCGCCACGCCATCGCGAACGACATCGACCCCAAGGCGGTCCATGTAACGCACGCCAATGCCCGCAATAATGATGCAGGCTCCTTGATTGCGGCTATCATCGCCCCTGGTCTCAGACACCACCGGATCGCCGAAGCCGCCCCCTATGACCTGATCTTCGCCAATATCCTGGCGCGCCCGCTGATTGCCCTCGCTGGCGATCTGACCCGAAGTCTTGCCCCCGGTGGCACGCTGATTCTCTCAGGCCTGACGCTCGATCAGGAACGGGCGGTGCGTGCCGCCTATCGCAATCGCGGTCTCATTCCGGGTAGCCCGATTCGTCTCGGCAACTGGTCAACGCTGGTTTTCGCCAAACAAAAAGCCCGCGGCGTTTCCGCCACGGGCATCTGAGTCGTAATCTATGAAGCTCGATTAGTTGCCCCACACCATCCGGTGGATTTCCGAACGGCGCATGCCGATATCGGCCAGGAGGCGGTCATCGAGCGCCTGCAACTGACGCTCGGCGCGGTTGCGCGACACGTAGTTGACGACGCGGCTCGATACGCGGGTCAGGAAGTCGGGGGTTGCGCCAGCGCCATTGCGGCTGGTTTCGCGGTCGAAAGTGGTCGTAGTCATCGTTCTGCTCCTTGTTCATCGCACCGGACCAACGGCCCTTCGACAATCGCACCCGGTGAGGTGTTAACTGATCTTGTGCACTGCACAAGCACGTTGGCTTATATGAGGGATGGTCAGGCCAGCACCAGTGGCGTCTCTAGAAAGCAGCCATGCGGAAAACTCATAACTCCATTCACGTGCCGTTAACCGCGTTTGATGTCCGCGCCGCACGCTAGTTATTGATTTGAAAACACTACATTTACCGCAAGAATGACATGGTTCAGACACAAACGGAAAGCGATCGTTAATGGACCCATAAATATTGATCATTCACGAATCGAGGCGATCTGAAGGGCTCGTCATGCCCGGAGAGCATAAGGTCAGCTGATTTGATCTTTTGCATTGCATAATAAAATACAGCGCCGTTTTAAGTACATTGCACGCAGCGGGGGATGCAATGGCCCGCTATTTCCCGCCCGGAGCCGCCAAATCATGAAATCCAAACTGATGGCGAATGATGTGATGGCCTATGTCAAGGCGCACAAGACGATCTCACACGTGGTCGAAGAAGTAGTTATCGATCCGCCGCCCGGCTCCACAACCTGATCTTGCCTCCGCGGCCGCGCAACTCATGCTCGCCCGTGTCCGTGAAATCCTTGGCCGCGTCTTCGCCCGCCTCGGCGCGCGCGGCTTGAATGACGCCATCGCTCGCCAGCACCGCGATATTGAGGGCACGCGTCATTTCCTGGATGCGGCTCGCCACATTGACCGTATCGCCGATGACCGCGAATTCCATACGCCTCTCGCTGCCGATGTCACCCAGCACCACATCGCCGTGATGGAGCCCGATGCCGAGATACATGGGCGGCAGACCGTTCTCGCGCCGCTTGCGGTTCCAGCGCGCGATCGCATCCGCCATGGCGCAGGCGCAAGCTAGCGCATTGGCGGCATCGCGGGGCCCCGCTTTCGGCGTGCCGAAGGTCGCCATGAGACCGTCGCCGAGGAACTTGTCGAGCGTGCCGCCATTGGCGAAGATGGCATTCTCGAACATCCGCAAGAGTTCGCGGAGCAGAGTCATGAGCTGCATCGGTGGCATTGCCGCGCTGATCGTCGTATAGCCCCAGATATCGGCGAACAGCACGGTGACGCGCTGGGTACGCATCTCGTCGAGCCGTCCCCCCGTCTGCATCAGGCCGTCCACCATGTTGGGCGAGAAGTAACGCGCCAGATTGGCACGCTTCCGCTCGGCCTCGCAGAGCCGCCTCTGCACCTCCATTTGTCGCGTTATGTCGCGCAAGCCGCCGACGACGCGCCGGGGTCCCTCCTCGTCATAGACGATGAGGCCGCGCATCACGACCCATTGGGTCTGGCCGGGTTCAGGCTCAAACCGGCATTCGATGTCGAATGTCTCTTCGCGGCGCGCAAATTTATGCCGCATCGTGGCGCGCAGGAAATCGCCGTCGGTCTTGACGAAGAGATCGATCAACCCGTCGATGGTCGTGCCGAGACTTGCGGACTTGCGTCCCAGCACCTCATGCAGGCGTGGCGAGAAGAAGGTTTTGCCGGTCCTGACGTCCCAGTCGAATAATCCGTCATTGGCGCCGCGCGCCGCGAGCGCATAGCGCTCCTCGGACAGCCTGATCTTCTCATCCGCCTGCTCGCGCTCGATGGCGCCCGCAATAAGAGCGGCGGCGGTCTTCAGCACATGGATTTCCTCCGAACTCCAGCTGCGCTCCTCCTTGCAGTCATCGAAGCCGAGAAAGCCCCACCATTTGCGCCCCACCATGATCGGCACCGAGATGAACGACAACGTGCCATGTTCGAGGAATACCTGGCGGGTATAGCCGGTGGTCTCGCTGAGCTTCGCATGCACGATCTCGCCCCGCTCGCGCTTGCTGGCCCATTCGCCGAGCTGCTGGGGATCATTTCCATCCGAGATCGGCATGTCCTGATAGCGCGGATCCGCGCTGATCGGGCCGAGCCCTTGATCGGCCCAGTCGAAGCGGCAGGACTGCACCCGATGGCCCTGCGGTCCCGGATGCACTTCGAACAGCGTCACCCGGCTCATTTGCGTCGCTCGTCCAAGGCGCTTTAGGAGGTCTTTGACATGATCGCGCCAGTCGCCCGCCACCATGCGCGTCGCCGCATATGCAATGGCATCGAGCATCGCCAGGCGCCGTTTGGCCTCGATGATCGCCTCCGGGCCGACGACGGCCAAGAGATCCTGGTCGACAGGCGGTCTTGTCTTCATGCTTGCCGCTATCCGATTGAGTGAGTCGCGCCTCGCGGCTCCTCCGCTCTACAGTATCGCCGTACCGAAGAAAACCGTCACTGACGCTTCCGTCTCAGGGTTTTACTGGGTAGCGGCTCGAAATGGCGATCCGGTTCCAGGCATTCATCACAATAGCGAGCCATTCGACCGCGGCGATTTCCTGGTCATTGAGGATGGCAGCTGCCGCTTCATAGACATGATCCGGCACTTGTCCCTTCGCGACACAGGTGACCGCCTCGGTGAGCGTTAAGGCGGCCCGCTCCTTGGCGGTGAAATACCCCGATTCCCGCCAGGCGGTCAGAACGCTGACACGGTCGCTCGTCTCCCCGCCTTTTAGTGCATCGCGCGTATGCATACGCACGCAATAAGCGCATTGATTGAGCTGAGAGGCGCGCAACCTGAGCAAATGGGCGAATCCTTCGGCCAAGCCGGCCGCCGCCGCCAGATCCTTGGCGTGCTTATCGAGGCCGAGTACGCCCTGATAGAGCTCCGGCGATGCTTTGCCGAGATTGACGCGGGGGTTCTCCATGATATCTCCTGTCGCTGGACCTCGAGCAACATTGCAGGTCCTTGTCCGCTTTGACAGACCCTCGGGCTTCGCTTTAGATGCAGGCATGTTTCAGTCATTTGACGACATCTCCGAAGGTCATCTCTCGCCTGAGCGCGTGACGCGCCTGCGCAACGAGCTCAAGCGCCGCAATCTCGACGGTTTCATCATTCCCCGCCAGGATGAATTCCAGGGCGAATATGTGGCGCCCTATGCCGAAAGGCTGCGCTGGCTCACCGGTTTTGCCGGCTCCTGGGGGCTTGCCATTTTGATGCTGGACCGCGGCGCCATCTTCGTCGATGGCCGCTATACCATCCAGGTTCGCAAGCAGGTAGACACGTCCATTTTCACGCCCCGTCATCTTGTCGAGGAGCCGCCGGCCGAATGGCTGGAGAAGGAGCTGAAACCCGGCGAGGTCGTGGGCTACGACCCCTGGCTCATGACGGCGGACCAGATCGCTCGCTTCGACAAGGCGGCCGCCAAGGCCGGCGCCAAGCTCGTTGCCCTCGACAGCAACCCGCTCGATGCCATCTGGACGGACCAGCCCACGCGGCCGATGAAGCCGGTCTCCGTCCAGCCCACACAGTTCTCCGGCAAAAGTTCCAAAGACAAGCTCAGCGATGTTTCGAAGAGTCTCGAGAAAGCCGGTGCTGATGCCGTGGTGCTGACCCAGCCCGATTCCGTCGCCTGGGCCTTCAATATCCGTGGCGGCGATGTCGCCTATACGCCCGTCGTGTTGAGCTACGCGATCCTCCATCGGCATGGCGAAGCCGAACTGTTCATCGATCAAACGAAATTGCCGGAAGATGTGGTTGCTCACCTCAAGGGCACCGTTCGCCTAAAGGCACCGCAAGAGATCGAGGCTTCCCTCTCAGCCCTTGGCCGGAAGAAGGCCCGCGTCGCGATCGATCCCGATTGGGTGCCGGAGCGCATTCGCGCAGTCCTTGCCACCTCCGGCGCTGAGATCATTCATGCCCCCGATCCCACCCGTTTGCCCAAGGCGCGCAAGAATGCGATCGAGCAGGAAGGGGCGCGCGCCGCCCAAAAGCGGGACGGCGTTGCCATGTCGCGGTTCCTGTGCTGGCTCGACCAGGCGGCACCGAGCGGCGGGGAAGACGAAGTGACCGTCGCCCGGAAGCTGGCGGAGTTCCGCGCTGCGGGCGGCATGCTGAAGGATCTCTCCTTCGATTCGATATCGGGTGTCGGCCCCAACGCCGCCATCCCCCATTATCGCGTTTCGAAGGCGTCCGCCTTGCCGCTGAAGCCGGGCCAGATCTATCTCATCGATTCGGGCGCCCAATATCAGGACGGCACGACGGACATCACGCGCACCGTTATCATCGGCGAGCCGACACATGAGATGAAGGATCGCTTCACTCGCGTGCTCAAAGGCATGATCGCCCTGTCGCGCATCCGTTTCCCCAAGGGCACCTGCGGCAGCCAGCTCGATGTGCTGGCGCGCCAGCCGCAATGGATGGCGGGCCTCGATTTCGATCATGGCACCGGTCATGGTGTGGGCAGCTACCTGTCCGTCCATGAGGGCCCTGCCCGCATCAACAAGTCGGATCGCACGCCGCTCGAGGCGGGCATGATCCTCTCCAACGAGCCCGGCTATTACAAGGAAGGTCAATATGGCATCAGGATCGAGAATCTCATCCTGGTGCGCGAGCCCGAGACGATTTCAGGCGGCGAGCGCCTGATGATGCAGTTCGAGACCTTGACCTTGTGCCCGATCGACCGGCGGCTGATCGAGCCGAGCCTCCTGCTGCCTGAAGAGCTCGCTTGGCTCAATGCCTATCATGCCCGCGTCCTGCGCGAGATCGGCGCTTTCCTCGAAGGCGGCGAACTCGCCTGGCTCAACCAGGCCTGCGCACCTTTGAACTAGGAAACTCGCCAGGCCCGCCAGTTCGGCCCGGGCAGTAGCGTGAATTCATCGGTCATTGACCAGTCCGCTGAGGAGCGCTTGCGGCCTCTGGCATCCCTTTCCTCAGGCCCATGCATCTCGACAACGAGATATCGCGCCGGTCTCTCGCCAAGGGCGCGAATGCCGTGCAGGCTTCCGGCGGGATGATAGAAACACGCTGGTGCGGTCATCGTCCGGCCCATCGTGCGGACCGTTCCCTGGAACAGCGTGATCAACACGTCATAGGGATCGGCATGGGGTTCGTAGCCACCGCCCGGCAACAGCACCGAACGATGGGCGTGCAGCTTCTTCAGGAAATGCGTCGGACCCTCGAAGACAGGCTTAGTCTCAAATGGCCTGCCCGCCTGGGCGGGCTCGCTGTCCTCGCGGAAGACGCCGGCCGCCGCATGTGGTGTCAGGCCCAGCGGCTTGCCGCGCCATTTGAACATCAGATAGATGATGGGCCTTGCGCTCGAATTGCGGATCGTATGCCAGCGATAGGCCGGATAATAGGTGAAATCCCCGGGCGTCAGCCGATGGATGGCGGGATCAAGGTCATCCTGCGATTCCGGCAGAACGACCTCCGCCTCCCCCTCGACGACGATAAGAATCTCTTCTTCGATATGCGCATGCGGAGGATGGGGTGAATATCCCGGCTGCAACTGGGAGAAATGCACATTCAGTAGTCCCCCCGAAGCTGCCCCGCGGCTGATCAGCGAACGGGGCGTCCAGGGCTTTCCATCGGAAAACACTTCGAGCGCGGCGAGAACCGGCTGATTCAAGCGCCTGTCCCATGGCGGAGCGACCAGATTCTGATAGCCCCGCGCCCGCCCCAGGACGGTGATCGCCGGAGGCGATGTCGCCTTGTACGCGAACGGCCAGTTCATCGTCTTGTCCAGATCCGGAATCCGGACCTTCTGATTTGCGGCAGCATATTGAAGCAGCAAGGCGCGCCGGGGGCAGTCCCCGGTATTGAGCGAGCCATGCCAGATGCGCCCGTCAAACAGGACGGCGTCTCCGTCGCGAACATCAGCTTCGAGGAGATCGGCGTCGGCTCTTGCATCTCGCGCCCAGGCAAGCACCCGCTCGGCCGTGCGATCCGGGCGATCGACCCGCCTTTCATGCGCAACCTGCTGCACGGGCTTTCCGATGCGATGCGAACCGCTGATATATTGCAGCGCAGACTTGGACGAAGTGTTTTCCAGGCCTATCCATACCGAAACGAACCGTCCGGTGGGAAGGCTGGTCTCGATGTCGGTATGCCACGGATGGGCCTCGCCGGGCGCCTTCGTGATCAGCTGGGCGCCCCACAGATAGACATTGGGGCCGAGCAATTGCGCCAGCCACTTCAACAGATCGGGCTTCGTCGCGATGCCATAGATGAGCTGGTCGCGCACCGCGAGACCTTTGTTCCAGGCCTGAGGAGCGGCGAGTTCGCCGCTGCGTAGATAATTCTGCAGCAAATGGCATTCGGCAGCCGTCAAAAACGGAATGGGTCCGGCATAGCCCATCCGATCGAAAGACTTCTTCAGATCTGGTACCAGTGAAATGTTCATCAGGCCGTCGCGAAGTCCCTGTTGGCGCATAGATAGCACGACAATAGCCGAACGCCCGACAAAACCAGGGCATCGCGGCACTCGCGAAAGCTGGGCCGAGACTCCGGACGCATGAGAAAGTCGAGCGTGGGACTGCGACCGCCGTGCCTATGGCGGCCAAAACAGCAGGATGAGCGGCACACCGGTCAGCAGCACGATGAATGACAACGGAAGACCGAGGCGCCAATAATCGCCGAACCGGTAACCGCCTGGCCCCATCACCAGCGTATTGCATTGATGGCCGATGGGCGTCAGGAAATCGCAACCGGCTCCGATGGCGACCGCCATGAGGAGTGGGTCGGCATTCATCTTAAGCGATGTCGCCAGCGAGACGGCAATGGGGGCAAGAATAAGGACCGTCGCGGCATTGTTCAGAAACGGAGTCACGCACATCCCGACAAGGAGCAGGATCGGAACGTATCCCCACCGCGGCAGAATATCTGCGAGAAGTGCGATGATACCCGCGATCGAGGCGGTCAACCCGGTGGACTGCGCGGCATCGCTCACCGGGATGAGCGCACCCAGCATGATGAGGATAGGCCAATCGACGGCACCATAGGCCTCGCGCAAGGTAATACAGTCGGTGAGGATGACAAGAACAGCAGCGACGAAGAAACCGATCGCTACCGGAACCACGCCGAGCGCCACCAGCAGCATCGCGGTCGCGAGAATGGTGATCGGTAGATAAGTATTTCTCGCCCGTCCAAAACCGAGAGCTCTTTCCGCCAAGGGCAGACAGGCAAGTTCGCCCAGGGTCTCGGGCATGAAACGCATATTGCCCTGCAGCACAATGGCGTCGCCCGGTCTCAATCGCACCGAATTGAGGCGATGGGTGATGCGGCTGCCGCGCCGGCTGACGGCAAGCAGATTGAGGTCGTATCGGTCGAACAGTTGATTCTGCGAAACTGTCCGCCCGATGAGCGGTGATTCGTTGCCGACCACCGCTTCCATCACGCCGATCTCGTCGCTGGCGCTCTCTTTGGAAGGTGTCTTGTCATGGCGTACAAGAACGAGCTTGCCCACCGCGACCGCACGTTCCAGCGCTGCCGGTTCGCCATGCAGGATGAGGAGATCGTCGGCGCGGATTTTCGTGTTCTTCGCCGGCTTTGACTTGTTCAATCCGCCGCGGATCAGGAGCGCGGTATCGATCTCGTCTTCCGCCTGTTTTTCGAGATCCGTGATCGATTGGCCGACCAGCGGCGAATCCTGCGGCACCGTGACTTCGGTCGCATATGCATCGAGATTAAAGGCTGCCTCGATCGAGGCGGTGGCGCGCCGGCCGGTCGGCAGGAGACGATATCCGAAAGCGAGGAACGCGATGCCCGCCACGGTCAGTCCGATGCCGACCGGGGCAAAATCGAACATCCGGAAAGGCATGCCGAGCAGTTTTTCTCGGGCTTGTGAGACGATGATATTGGGCGACGTCCCGACCAGCGTGATGAGGCCGCCGAGCAGCGCTGCGAAGGACATCGGCATCAACAGCAGCGAGGGCGAGGTGTTGCTGCGGCGAGCAATTTTGAATGCGATCGGCAGAAACATCGCCAGCGTGCCGATATTCTTCACGAATCCGGAGAGGAGCGCGATGCTGGAGGTCAATGTCACGATCTGGCTGCGCGGTTTCGAGAGATCGAACGTTGCATGGCTCATGGCGAGATCGACGATTCCTGATCGCGATACCGCAGCGCTCAAGACCAGGGCGCTCGCGACGATGATGACGATGTCGCTCGAAAAGCCGGAAAAGGCTTTTTCCGCCGGCACTATTCCAGCGGCAAAGGCGGCCACGAGTGATATGACGGCAACGAGATCATAGCGCAACCGCCCCCAGGCGAAGAGCGCCATCATGGCCACGATGATTGCGAGCGCAAGGATTTGCTGGTCCATCGCCTGCCCTATCCGATCATTCTTGATATGATAGAGGCAGTCGGGACTGCTGGACCAGCTTTTTCGGTCAAATCACCATGCGCAGCAGCACGACGCTCGCCATGCCGATGAGGACGGTGACGATCATCGGCAGGCGCAGGTAAGCCGATGCGGCCGTTATGGCGGCGGCGATCGTTTCGGCGACACCGGTTGCAAGAATGGTTGGCGCGATCACGGCCATGAGGATCGCCGGCGGCAGTG
>VAZZ01000211.1:0-1422 GCA_005884715.1 Alphaproteobacteria bacterium
CGTCTTTTCCCATACCGGCCAGCGCAAGGATCGCTTTGCCTCGCGTCTCGCCGGACGGACCGGCAAGAACACGACCGCCGGCACCGATCTGCGCCGCCATGCCCGCTACGCGCCGAACAATAACCAATCACATATCTCCTTGCCGGATGGCCGTGTCTATCCTTGCGAAATCATTGATATTTCTCTCTCCGGCGCGGCGGTCAAGGTCGATGTCATGCCGAGCCTCGGCACCTATGTCATGCTCGGCAAGATGCGCGGGCGTATCGTGCGCTACGTCGAGTCAGGGATCGCCATCGAATTCCTGAGACCCCTCAACACCAGCCAGCTCTCCTCCCAGATCCGCTGATTTCCTCCGCCCAGTTCGGGTGGCCGCCGGCTTTCATCCGATTCTTCCGCACAGTCGCTGGGCTTCATGGTTAATAGTCCCGCTTTGCAGCCTTTCTATTTTGTTATTAGTTTTCAGAGACTTGCACTAATAAACTGAACGCGATCTCAAAGCCTTGCCGGTAGTTTGACGTCCAACGATAAGGGGAATGGACGTCAACAATGACCATCTTGGCAAGACTCGGGGGAGTTGCGCTCGGATTGGCCTGCTTGATCGGGGCAGCTCATGCCGTCGAAGCAGACCAGGGCCGGGCACTATCCAACACGGAACAATTTGCGGCCGTCTACGGCAAGGCACTGCCGCCAATCGGCTATGTGGAAATGTGCGCGCGCGAGCCGAAGGACTGCCGCCCGGTAGGTGGCAGGCCGATCCATCTTGCGCTGTCGCCCGAACGCTGGAACCTGATCTATCAGGTCAACACCTTCGTCAACGGCAAGATCGCGCCGATGAGCGATGAAGAGCTATATGGGAAGCCCGAATACTGGACCATTCCCACCGATGCGGGTGATTGCGAAGACTATCTCCTGCTCAAGCAGCACTATCTCGAAGGCCTTAGCTTCCCGCCCGAGGCTTTGCTGATCACCGTTGTGCTCGACGAGAAGGGACATGGCCATGCGGTGCTGATGGTAACAACCGACAAGGGCGATTTCGTGCTCGACAATCGCCGCAACGAAGTCCTGCGCTGGAACGACACCGGCTATACCTTCTTGAAGCGACAGTCGGCCGAAGACCCGCGCCAGTGGGTTTCGCTCACCAGGAAAGGTTCGGTCGACAGCGGCGCCGTCTCTGCCGGCGGCCAGAAAAAATAAAACGGATGAACTTAGGGAGCTACGGCCCGGTCGGCGTCCCCCTCCCCATCCCCCACAGACCGGGTCCGAGGAGCCGGCTCAGTCCCACCCTGAGCCGGCTCCGACTATTTGAGGCGTTAGTCAATCCTGAGCTTGCTCTCTCATCCCGGCCGCGAAGCGCCGCCAGTTCTTGACATAGTTCTTGGCCGACCGCTTGAGCTGCTCGGCCATCTCATCGGACACCTCGCG
>VAZZ01000211.1:1455-3604 GCA_005884715.1 Alphaproteobacteria bacterium
CGGGGATGAGCGCGTGGGCGCCGATCAGACAGTTGCGCCCGATCGTGCTGTGATTGAGCACCCGCGCTCCCATCCCGATCAGCGTGTTGTCGCCAATGGTGCAGCCATGCAGCACGGCCTGATGGCCGATGGTGCAATTGCGCCCGACGGTGAGAGGCGCTCCCATGTCGGTATGCAGCACGCAGCCATCCTGGATGTTGCTTCCTTCGCCGATCAGGATGAGCTCATTGTCACCGCGCAGCACCGCGCCGAACCAGATGCCGGCATTGCGCTCGAGCTTCACTTTGCCGACGACGACCGCATTGGGCGCAATCCAGTATTCATTCTCAGGCGGAAGCTCGGGCACGACGCCATCGAGCGAATAGACCGTCATGCACCAACCCTCTCAGTTCCAAATTGACTTTGAACTATACAGAGGTCGCCGCCGTAGATCACGATGAGTTTGGATCGTTGCGATCCATTCTTGCGAAGAGCTGGTATCCACTTTCTCGTACCGCGCTGCAAGCCAGCCCGGCCCTATTCGAGATCGAAATCGAGAATGGCCATGTTGAAATTATAGGACAGCTCGCCATCCTCATCGTCGCGGAAGATCACCCCGATGAATTCGTCGCCAATATAGACCTCCGCCGAGTCGTCTTTTTGCGGACGCCTGCGGACTTCGATATTTCCGAGCTGGAATTTGGCCCTGAAGAACTGGGTAAGCTTCTTTATTTCATCGGGTTGCACAATGACGTTCCTTGATAGCGGGCAAGCCCAAGGTCTACTCCGCCGGTCGAAGACTAGACAAGTGCTATTCTGACACTTCCGATTTCAGCTGATGGTCCATGATCCGCGCCGGCTCCTCGCAGCCGGCATAGCCGACCACCTTGGCGGGAACGCCGGCAACGGTGCGGTTCGGCGGCACATCATGCAGCACGACCGAGCCCGCGGCGACGCGCGAGCAGTTGCCGATCTCGATATTGCCGAGGATCTTGGCGCCGGCACCGATGAGAACACCGCGGCGGATCTTTGGGTGCCGGTCTCCGGTTTCCTTGCCGGTGCCGCCAAGCGTCACTTCCTGCATCAGGGAGACATTGTCTTCGACGACCGCGGTCTCGCCGATGACGATCGCATGCGCATGATCGACGAAGATGCCGCGCCCGATCCGCGCCGCCGGATGGATGTCGACGCCATAGACGACCGATGACCGGCTTTGCAGGTAATAGGCGAAGTCGCGGCGGTCCATCTTCCACAGCTGATGAGCCATGCGATGCGTCTGGATCGCCTGGAAACCTTTGAAATAAAGCAACGGCTCGAGATAGCGGTTGCAGGCCGGATCGCGATCATGCACGGCCACGATATCGGCGCGCGCCGCATCGCCGATCGAGGGATCGGCATCGAGCGCGTCCTGGAACGCCTGCTGGATCAATTCGGCGGGGAGCGCATTGGCCATCCTTTGCGCCACGCGGTGCATCACCGCGTCTTCGAAGCGCGGCTGGTTCAGCACGGCCCCGAAGATGAAGCCTCCGAGGCTCGGATCTTTCCTGGCGGCCTCATGGGCTTCGTCGCGAATCCGATCCCATACCGGATCGAGATTGGTAACGGCTTGCGGATGTGTCGACTGACGGACCATCGGTTTCTCCCTGATCGAACCTTATCTTATGCCACTGTCCGGGAAATGGGGAGCATTCCCTGAAAAGCAACAGCATTGCGTTAATGGAAGGGCTTTGATAGCGGCCGTTTATGACGGAAATCGGCTCTTATACCCCTTAGAGCAAATCCCGCCAAAGGTCTGCCCCGGACCGGATCCGGGGTTGAAGATTTTGGCGAAATTTTCTCTAACTGATTGAATTGAAGAACTTTATGACTTCATCTTTGTGCTGCCGGTCGCCCACCGCATTCATATGATTGCGCCTCGCCAGCACCACGCCCTTGGCCCCCGGAATGGCATCGACCAGGGGCTGGACCGGCCCAGCGATCTCGTCGACTTCGCCCGCCACAACCAGCACCGGCACCCGGATCCGGGCGAGATCGGCTGGCGTCATCTTCGCGCGCTCCGAGCGCATGCAGGCGGCGAGCGCCTTGAGATCGCCCTTGGTCTGCTGGGCAAAGAGCCGAAAGACCCGCGCTTCGGGGTCGCTGACCATATCGGCAGAGGGCGCTTCCAGCG
>VAZZ01000211.1:3718-4668 GCA_005884715.1 Alphaproteobacteria bacterium
GCGCATCTTCCGCCATTTCAGGTGCCGGATAGGCGGAGACGTCATAGGGCTTGCTGCTCGCGCCATGACCGCGATTGTCGAAAGTGATGGCCTGGTAGCCCGCCTCGCTAAGCGCCTTGACCCAGCCCGTATCCCACCAGTTGACGCGC
The DNA here is from genome assembly GCA_005884715.1 of Alphaproteobacteria bacterium. GTDB lineage: Bacteria > Pseudomonadota > Alphaproteobacteria > Rhizobiales > Aestuariivirgaceae > Taklimakanibacter. The sequence goes on from VAZZ01000211.1 coordinate 3,868, forward strand.
GCATTGGAGGCAAAGCCATGGATCAGGAGGACCGGCGCCCCCTCGCCCGTAACCTCATATGAAATATCGACGATATCGGAACGGAAACTTGCCATCTGTGCTCATGCTTTGCCAAGGGCGCAACATATGCTATTCGCGCGCCTGGACCAAAGAATTCAGGGATGCGACATGGCGTCGGGCTCAACACCGCATTTTCAGAACAGCGACGGCGTGCCGGCGATCGAGATCGGCACCAAGGAATTCATGTGCATAGGCGCCAATCCGCCCCATGACCACCCGCATATCTTCATCGATATGGGCGACGACAAGGAAACGGTCTGCCCCTATTGCTCGACGCTCTACAAATACAATGATCGGCTTGGCGCGACGGAATCGAAGCCGGCCAACGCATTGTGGACGGACGAAGCGGCCTGACCAGTCTTGTGGGGACGCTATTGAGCAGAGGCGGTATTCGCGACCATTCCCTTGTCGAGCTTGCTTTGCCCGGGCAGGCAGGCGGCGCAACCGGTCAGCGCCGTCAGGCAGATAAGAACGATGAGGATGCGCGGCGAAATCATGCTGCCGCAAACTGACATTGTAACCTGCGATTGTCCAGCTTGATTTGACAAGGCTGAAACGGCACGGTCCTGCCGCCATGATCGCGATCCGAGAATACAGGGAAACTGACTGCGAGCGCATGCTGTCGCTGATTCGCGAATTGCAGGCGCATGAAGTCGCCCTCTATGACCGAATGAAGCCGACGGCGGATATGGGACACTGGTATATCGATCTCCTCAGGAAGCAATGCGCCGAGGATGACGG
>VAZZ01000024.1:0-10534 GCA_005884715.1 Alphaproteobacteria bacterium
GTATCTGCGCCTGGAGCGCGTATAATCAAATAAGTCCTCAGAGGAGGATTCGGGGCGCCAATAATTATTGGAATCCCGTTCGGCGGAGCTGGGTGCGCTGCCTAAGCACAAGCCGAAAAGCATGCCCGCCATCACTAAGAAGCTTCGTGCCGTACCCATCCGCATCTGGCCTCGCCTACCAATGCCAACTAGAAGAGCGAAACTATGTTCCCGTCCGCGATTGTCCATTCTGGCATACTATCCGGGCGGCCGTCTCGACCTTTTATCGGACTGGGCTATGCAGTGACGGCCCCGCTCGTATCATGGGGTCCGCATCGGTCCGTGGTGTTTTATTCGAAACAAACCGTGAGTTCGATCCACGAGCCAAGCGTTCCAGGGCAATATGAAGATCGGATGACGGGTCTTCAAGCCAAGGGCTGGCGGGCCCGCTGGCGCAGGGCGTATTTCTGGATTTTGCCGGTGGCGGTCTTTGGCAAGGGACCGAAAATGACGGTGCGCGGTACTTTATAATGCGCCAGGTTGCTCCGGCAGAATTCGATGACCGCTTCGGAACTGAGCAATTGGCCGGATTTGAGATCGATGAAAGCGCAAGGGTGCTCGCCCCATTTTTCATCGGGAGCGGCTACGACCGCCGCTTCCAGGACAGAGGGATGGCGGTAGAGCACCTCCTCGATCTCGAGAGAGGAGATGTTCTCGCCTCCCGATATGATGATGTCCTTCGAGCGATCCTTGACTTCGACATAGCCATCGGGATGGCGCACGCCTAGATCGCCCGAGTGGAACCAGCCTTGGGCGAAGGCCTTGGCGCTGGCCTCAGGGTTCTTGAGGTAACCCATCATGATGGTGTTGCCGCGCAAAAGGATCTCGCCCATTGTTCTACCATCGGCGGCGCAGTCTTCTCCGGTTTGCGGATCGACGACCCTGACCGCTTCCAATGTGACGCAGTTGACACCCTGGCGCGCGGTCAGCGTTGCCCGCTCGGCAAGGGAGAGCGGCGTCCATTCCTCATGCCATGCGCAAACCAGAGCGGGCCCAAAGCTCTCGGTCAATCCGTAAAGATGCCTGATGCGGAAACCGGACTCCTCCATCGCAGCGATGACGGCGCTGGGTGGTGCCGCACCCCCGGTTATAACATCGACCGGCTGGGCGAGCCGCCAGCCAGGCGGCTTCTGCGCATGCACAATCATATTGAGAACGACCGGCGCGCCGCAGAAGTGGGTGACGCCATGCTGGCCTATGCTGGTGAAAACGGCGCCCGCCTCCACTTGCCTCAGACAGACATGCGTGCCGCCGACGGCGGTGATCGCCCAGATGCAGCACCAGCCGTTGCAGTGAAACATCGGCAAGGTCCACAAGTACACGGCGGATGAAGTGAAGCCTGATTCGAGAGCCATGCCGAGGGCATTCAGATAGGCACCGCGATGATGGCAGACGACCCCTTTGGGATCACCGGTCGTGCCCGATGTGTAGCCAAGACTTATCGCCGACCACTCGTCAGTGAGCTGGGGCATCTCATCCTCGGGATCGCCGGTGGCGAGAAGGGCCTCATAATCCTCGTAGTCCGGAGCCCTGGCATCCATTTCGGCAATGACGACAACGGGAATCCGGCGCGCGACGCGGCCAAGCGCGCTTTCGACGACGCCCAGGAATTGCCGGTCCACCAGAATGAGCTTCGCTTCGCCATGCGAAAGGCACAAAGCGATGGTCGCCGCATCGAGCCTGAAATTCAGGCAGTTGAGCACCGCGCCCGACATCGGGACACCGAAATGGGCTTCGATCATGGCGGGCACGTTGGGAGCCATGATAGCAACCGTATCGCCCTTGCCGATGCCGCGCCGGTTCAGCGCCGAAGCCAGTCTGTATGCGCGATTTGCGAGTTCCCGATATGTGTATCGTTGCATCCCGTCGATCACTGCGACCTTGTCGGGATAGGCGAGGGCCGACCTCCTCAGAAAGGAAACCGGCGAAAGAGGCGTATAGTTCGCGGGATTTGGCTCCAGGTGCTTTTCATAAATATTGGTCATGGACCGCCCCGATCAGAACTCGGAATTCCAGCATAGAGGCGGGTCGCAACCTAGGCAAATTGTCCGGTGACGAAGAGAATCAAGAAAGCCCGACTGGATTATGAGTCGGGCTTTCTCTCAACGATGCCACCACTTTCGCAATAGCTTCGTCTGAGAAGACAAGTCGCCGGAGCGCCGGTGGTTCCATGGGTGGCCGCAATTTATTATTGAAAGAGTTTTGGTTATCGCAGTTCAAATGGCTTCAGGGGGGAACGTTTCGCGCCTTCGGGCGCTTTTCCTCGCATGAACAAGATGACAACAGATCTCAGAGCGGCCGCAGCCTCGGCGCGAGCCTTTGCCGACAGCGCCGGTTCGGCGGAGCTGAAGCAGAGCTTCTACGCCATGGCCACGCGGTGGGAAGCAGAAGCCGACAGATGCGAGAAGAAGGGTCGACGTCTGCGGAACTTCCGCATGCCAGCGCGCTTTAGCTCGCAAGGCACTGGCAGGAGACCAGCTCCGTCCGGAACCTTGGATCCCACAACTTCAGCCAGCAAAATGGAGATCGTCATGGCCAGTGTCGCCAATATCTCGGAACATATGGAAGTCCTGTCTTCGGATGGCAAGCATGTCGGAACCGTCGATCACATGGAAGGCGAGGACAAGATCAAGCTGACGCGCTCGGACATCGAAGCGCAGGATGGACATCACCACTTCATTCCCATCGATTGGGTCAGCGACGTCGGCGATACGGTCCGCCTCGACAAGACGCAGGACGAAGTCTTCTCGCAATGGGAACATGAATAATCCGACCTCGGCATGGTGGCGATCGGCAAGCGACTGAATTCGCTGCCGATCCATCATTGATGTCGAGATAGCGATTTCTCGCTTTCCATTTCAGAAGCCGTAGCGGATGTGTTCAGCCCAGTAATGTTCCAGGCGCTTGAGCGCCGAGACGAGGCGCTCGAGATCCTCTGCCGTTACACCCTTTTCCTCGAGCACCGGGACATGATCCTCATAGATCGTGGCGACCATCGCCCTGATCGCCTGTCCCTTTTCCGTGAGGCTCAGGCGGACGACCCGCTTATCCTGAGGTGAACGCTCGTAATTGAGGTATCCCGCTTCGACGAGCTTGGCGATCGTGTAGCTTAGATTGGAGCCGGTATAGTATCCCCTGATCCGCAGTTCCGTTGCCGACAGCTTGCCGTCGCCGATATTGTAGAGGAAGACGGCCTGGGCGCTGGTCACCTCGGTATCGCTGATCTGGCGCTCGAGCTCTAGCTTTATCAGCTCGAGGAGGCAGCGATGCAGGCGCTCCAATTGGCCGAGCGCCCGCACAAAATGGCTCTTCAGGAGTGTTTTCTCGACCTTCTGATCCTCCTCGGATCCTTCGGGTTGTTGATTTTCTGGGATCGGATTTGTTGCCATACCGATCGCCTGTAGCGGCGGCGAGGTTAAGCCAAGATCAACGGAATTGATAAAATTCACTTTGTCCCCAACGAGATAATGGCTAGCGCGGGCTACCCCCGGAACACCGGCTAGGGTCTGGATCATTGACAAATCAAGCCCAAAACCCCATTTAGTCCGCGTTCGATCTACGGCCTTGCTTGGCGTTTGACCCTTTCGGGCTCTTCTCAAGACATTGCGGTTCGAATACGGGGACAAGAGACAGTCCACCGGTTTGTTCAACTCGAAAGGTTATCGATATGCCGACAGGCAAAGTTAAGTGGTTCAATCCCCAGAAGGGTTTCGGCTTCATCCAACCAGATGACGGCTCGAAGGACGTGTTCGTTCACATCAGCGCCGTCGAGCGCGCTGGTCTGTCGACCCTCAATGAAGCGCAGAAGGTCAGCTACGAGCTCGTCACTGAGCGTGGCAAGACGAGCGCCGGCCATCTGAAGATGGTCTAAGCTCTCTGGAGCTCTTTGATTGCCAGGGCCGAAGCGAAAGCTTCGGCCCCTTTGCGTTGATGAACCGGGAACCGGGCCCCTAAGAGCAAACCCAAGGTTCCGGCGTCATTCGGTTGTATGGCAAGTTATCCACAGATCGCATCCTGTCTGTGGACGGAGATATTCTCCATATCGACTCAGAAGACGATCGGCGTGACACTCTCCCTCACACGACGCCGATGCTGTGGTCCGCCTCGCAAACAGACCCATCCAAGGCATAGGCGCCGTCTCATGGCCGGACTTGCTGTCAAAGGTTGAGACCGGAATGCGACGTGAGGCCGATGATGTCATGAACGGCGGCTTATCCGTTTGATGGCCGGACACATGGCTCGCAAGGGACATGGCGTTCGCCGGTCGGGCGGCTTTGGTTGAAAAACGCAGGGTTGCCAGATCGAATTCAAAGTGGACCGCCGGATTTGGTCATCCTCGCGGTGATCGGAAACCGGATAGGCGCTAGCTTTGAACAGGGAGGCGTGGGCACTTCGGTGTTCCGCGCCTTCTTGTTATTTGGCGGTGTTTGCCAATATAGAAACACCATGGCGCGCGTGCGAAAAACCCCGAAGGACATCGACGAGCAGCTGGATGAAGCTTTGAGCGAGACTTTTCCGGCAAGCGATCCGGTTTCCATCGGGCGCAACGACCATCCAGGCAAGCCGGACGAGCCGCCGCCTGAAAAATCCGAATAGCCTACTAACTGTGAATTGGCCTGCTTTTTCAATTCAAATAAGGCCCGCAGCGGAGGGAGTGCGCTGCGGGCCATCGACAGGGGTGCCCAATGTGATTGGGCAGGGGAGCTGGCTCGGGGGGGCCAGCACGGGGAGAACGCAGCAATTCGGAAAAGGTTGCGTCCATGAGTGGTGTATTTTTGGGAACTTTTTGCGAATAGAGGTCCACTATCCGCCATAGGCAAGGTTTTTGCCGCCTTCCCAGAGAATTTTGCCTTCATTCTGGTCGTCGACACCATAGACATGGACACAGCCACGCCCGGAACCCTTGGCCGAGTAACATGCTAGATCGGCACGATGGAGTATGACCGCGCTGTCCGGCTGGGCATTGCTGATCTCGCCAATGCCGATGCTGGCGCCGACACGGAAGATCGTGGATTCCCAGCGGAACTCCATCGTGCAAATCGCATCGACAATACGTTCGGCGACCAACCGGGCCTCGGCAGCGCTGGTATTATGCAGGATTAATCCGAATTCATCGCCGCCGAGACGGGCCGGGACATCCTTCTTGCTGCAGCTCAAGGCGATGATTTTCGAGATTTCCTTGAGGAGCGCGTCGCCAGCGGCGTGACCACCCGTATCATTCACGGTCTTGAAGCGATCGAGGTCGATATAGCATAGTGCATGCGTCACGTTTGGCGGATGCGTTTCTTCTATCGCCTTGGCAAGCCGCGCCAGGAACGTGGCGCGGTTAGGCAGCCCGGTCAATTCGTCATGATGGGCATTGTGGGTGATCTTCCTCTGAGCGGCGCGATGCGTCGTGATATCCTGGAACACCACGACGCAGCCGATCATCTCACCATCGGCGCAGCGCACCGGCGCTGCCGACAACTGGATGTCATAGACACCACCTTCCAGACTGAGCATGAACATGCCACTCGAGCGGTAATGCGATCGCTCATGGCCAAAGCACCGGCTGACCGGATTGGGCGAGGGATCGCCGGTCGTCTCGTCGATGATGCGCAGCACGTCGACCAGCGGCTTTCCGATAGCATCGGCGGGCGACCAGCCGGTGAGTGTTGCGGCAGTTGGATTCATGAAAGTGACATTGGCTATCGCGTCCGTGCAGATCACTGCTTCGCCGATCGAGGCAAGGGTTATGCGCAAGCGTTCCTTTTCTTCGAAGATCTCCTCGTTGAGGCGCTTGTAGCCGGTGATATCCCAGCTGGTGCCGACGGCTCGAAGCGGTGTCCCGTCCGCGCTCCTGACGAGTTGCGCCAATGCCCTGATGTGCCGGATTTCGCCCGACGGTCGGCAGACGCGATATTCCGAGCTGAAATGAGAGGATGTCTGCATCGTCTCACGCCAGCTATCGCGCACCCGCGCAACATCGCCGGGATGCATCATGCTCTCCCAGTCGACGAGTCGGCCGGTGAACTTGCCGAAAGCAAGCCCGTAGAGTTCATGCATCCGGAGATCCCAGTTGTATTTCTCGTCGGAGAAATCGACGTCCCAGACCCCGGCGCCGCTGGTCTCGACCGCAAGCTTCAGGCGCTGGTGAAGAGCGAAATTCTTCGCCTCAGCACTCTTCTGAGGCGTGATGTCGGTGATCTGGAGGATGCTGATGTCGGGCTGACCGGGGGCGCTGGAACGGTGAACCGACACGGCGCCAAGAGCATAAAGGATGCTGCCATCCCGGCGGACGTAACGCCGCTCGAGCTGATAGCCCGTTGCCTCGCTGGCGAGAAAACTGTGGAAGGTCGCATAGGTCGCAGCGCGGTCGTCGGGATGGATAAGATGATCGATGCCACCGGTGAGAAGCTCGGCCTCGGTGAAGCCGAGCATCCTGCAGAAGGCGCGGTTGGCGTGGAGCACGCGGCCATCGAACGTCATCATGACGATGCCGATGGCGGCATTCTCCATGATGTTGGTCAGAAGAGCGGCAGGATCCGGAAAGGACAAGCCATTGCCCTGGCGGCCGACGTTGTCGCGCATAACCCATCGTCGCACGGGGACCTTAAAACCGGCTGGAAAAACTTGTTCAATTTTTCCCTAAAGGGAGATCCGCGTAAGCCCAGTGAAATGCAAGAGTTTCAGCGCGTGATCGTCTTCTGCAGGGCCTTGAAGCGCTGGGCGAGGGAAATGACATTGCCGGCCAACCGAGACTGCGGCTGCGCCGGTGCCGGTAAAGGCTCGACGCGGATCTCATCGACCGGCGGCGCTGTGCCATTCACCGGCTCGACCGGCGTTAGCGCTTCAGCGGCGGCCTGGCGATCGGCAAAGCCGAGTTCGGTCAGCTTATCCGGCCAAACGCGGTCGAGCGCCCTGATTTCGGCGGCGAGCTTGTCGCTCTCCTCGCCCGCCTCGGCAAGCCTTTCCTCGATCGGCTGGGCCTTGGTCTGGAGCTTCCAGATGCGGCTTTTCAACGCCGCGATCTCGTCAGCCTGCTGATTGATCAGCGCATCCTTGCCTCTGAGTTTCTCGGCGGTCAAATGCACCGTATCGGTGCGCTGAGTGATATCGCCCTCGAATGCCGCAATCCGCTCAAGCAAGCGCGCGATCTCAGCGCGATTGCTCTCATCGAGCTTCTCGCGTCTTGCGAGATCGGTGACGAGCACCTCGATGCGGTTGCGATGGCGCGAGACTTCGGCCGACTGTTCGGCGAGTCTCGCCTTCATCTCGCCCATCCGGACTTCGAGCTTGCGCGCCATCATGGCGTTCTCGGCGCGCATGCTGTCGCGCTCGGTCTGCAATTCAGAAACGGTGCCCGGCACCTTGCGCGCCATGCGGCGGGCGCCGAGGCGCACACCTGAGCGCCAGGCGGCACGGCCGAGAAACAGGGCAAGCAGGCTCGCCACAGCGAAACCCAGAGCGAACCACAATATGGTCTCAAGTAGAGACATGAAACCTCTGCACCGCTAGGGCGCCGCGTGTTCCGACCGAATCGGAATGGGCGCTCCATCTTCTATTTAGCGCATCGGATCGTCCGAAACCGCTTCGCGCTTTCCGGTCCGCTGCTCTAGCTCCAGAATCTACAATAGCGTAGCGATTGTGGCGGTGCGACGGCTAATCCGCAGCTTAGAACGGGTTCCAGGACGGCTTTCTCGTATATTTGAGATAGCCGATATTGGCGCCGAGCCTTGCACCCACCCCGGTGCGGATAGGGGCTAGAATAATATCCCTATTTTTCTGGAAATTCACACCCAGGCCGCCGACCAGATAGGCCGAACCTTCCACGCCGCCAAAGCGCTCTTCATAGATGTCGCGCGGGCTTGAGGAATTATAGACCAGCACCAAGGCGCGCGAACCATTGCCGCCGAAATCGAATCCGATGGACGGCCCCTGCCAGTAGATCTTCTGGCGCCCGCCGCTCTTGTAATAGATCACGCCTTCGCCATAGCGCAGGCCGCCGATGATCGCGCCAGAGCCTTCTTCGCCTACGATATAGGCGGTGGGTTCGCCCTGATTCGAAAACACATATTCGACCGCTTCGGCGAGACCGCGCGTCGTCTTGCCGAAGAACTTCTGCCCCGCCATGACGATCTCGCCGGATGAATAGGTCTGCTGCTTGCGACTGGTGGCGGCATCCGCCGGCATGATCCCGGCAACACCCGCAACAAGGCCCAGTCCCAGAAGCGCCAAAGCCTGGCGCCGGTCAATAATATTGGTCATGACAAAACTCCTCCAGCATTTCGCGAAACCGGTAATTTCCGCCCAAAGCGGCCGCCCAGTCCGAATTGCCTGAAACCCACCTGTATGGCGTCATACTCTAAGGGCAGCTTGTGGCAGCTTTGAGTCGCAGATTCCGGCCAGTCAAAGTGGCGGTTTTTTGGTTAACAGTCAGCTAATAGGCGGATCATCAGGCTCCGCGGGCGATGAAGGCGGGGTTGTCGTAGCCGCGCCCGGCCTTGCCATAAGTGAGGGGTTCTCCCGTCTCGAGCCCGACATAGCCTCCGGCGGCGGTGAGTACGGCGTGACCCGCCGCCGTGTCCCATTCCATGGTACGGCCAAAGCGGGGATAGAGATCGGCCTCGCCCGAGGCCAGAAGGCAGAATTTGAGGGAAGATCCGGCCGAGACTATCCTCTTCACCTTCAGGCATTTGAGAAAGGCTTCAGTGCGCTGGTCGCGATGCGAGCGGCTGGCGACGACGACCGGACCATCGGGTGCCGCCACGCGCGCCTTGAGGGAGTGCCAGGCAAGAGCCTTGACATCGGCCTCCGCCTCCAGATGCGCCTCGAACGCGCCGCCCCCGTCTCGCCACAGAAAAGGCGGCCCAAGGCCGGTGCCAGGACGACGCCGGCTATCGGCGATCCCTTGTCGATCAAGGCGATATTGACGGTGAATTCGCCATTGCGGCTGAGGAACTCCTTGGTGCCGTCGAGCGGGTCAACGAGATAGAAACGCTCGCCGGTCTCAGGAATGAAGCCGGCGGCGGCCGCTTCCTCGGAAATTACCGGAATGTCGGGATCTTGGCTCTTGAGACCGGCAAGGATAATCCTTTCCGCCGCCTCGTCGGCCTCGGTTACCGGGGTCAGATCGGCTTTCTCGCGTGCCGTCAACGGCTTCGCATAGATGGCCATTATTTCCCGGCCCGCCGTTACGGCAAGACCGGCGAGCGCCAGGAGGCGGGGCGAGGGCGAGGAATTCGTCATGATGGGCGCGCTATGCCCGCCATACGCAAGATGGTCAATGCGGAATTATTGGGCGCGATCTGGTAAACAGGGGGGACGAATCATCTCCAGGAAAAATCCAACCGATGCAGCCCAGCCTCTTGAGCGATCTCGACCTTGCCGCCCTACTGTGCAGCCGCGTCTGCCATGATGTCATTTCGCCCGTGGGCGCCATCACCAACGGGCTCGAGCTGCTCGAGGTCGAAGATGACGAGGCGATGCGCACCATGGCGATGGACCTTGTCCGCAAGTCGGCGCGCCAGGCTTCGGCCAAGCTGAAATTCTGCCGCATCGCCTTCGGTGCTGCCGGTTCTGCCGGCGCCATCATCGATATGGGAGAGGCGGGCGACGTCGCCAAGGCTTTTGTCGGCGAGGAGAGGATCAAGCTCGACTGGCAGGTGCCGCGCGAGAACCGGCCCAAGCAGCAGGTCAAGCTCCTGCTCAACATGATGCTGATCGCGATGGGCTGCATCCCGCGCGGCGGCATCGTCAAGGCGGAAGCGGTGGAAGGCGGGTTTGCGGTTCGTGCCTCGGGCGATGGAGCCAAAATCTTCGAGAAGACCGAGCAGGTGCTGAAGGGCACGGTACAACTCGAAGAGATCGACGCGCGGCTGATCCAGCCTTATTACACGAAGCGCCTCGCCGAAGCGGCGGGTTTGCCATCGTCGATGGTGATCGAGGGCGCCGATGTGGTGGTGCGCGCCATCGCGGCCGCGCAAACGGCTGCACCCATGGCTCAGGCCGGGTAGCTTACAACCTTCGAGTACGATATCAGATATAAGGAATGACCTCGTTCACCATCCGAAATCTGCAACATCCTCGAAGGGGCGTTGCATCCGAAGATGCGGATTCCTTCCAGATGTTAGAGTAGAGAACGCCGCCATTCGCGCAAGAAAAATCCCGGCACCTTGCGGTACCGGGATGGCCCCACACCGTCTCGATGAAGTTCTTGCCACCGGCGGCAGTCGCCAGCTTCTTGCGCAATTTGCAGATGAAGACGTCGATGATCTTGAGTTCGGGCTCGTCCATGCCGCCATAGAGATGATTGAGGAACATCTCCTTGGTAAGGGTGGTGCCCTTGCGCAGTGAGAGCAGTTCCAACATCTGATATTCCTTGCCGGTCAGATGCACGCGCTGGCCGCCGACTTCGACGGTCTTGGTATCGAGATTGACGAGAAGATCGCCAGTGGTGATGACCGACTGGGCATGGCCCTTGGAACGGCGCACCACGGCGTGAATCCGGGCGACG
>VAZZ01000024.1:10710-26689 GCA_005884715.1 Alphaproteobacteria bacterium
CTTGCCGAGGTCGACGCCCTCTTCGCCGAGATCGGTGGTATAGACATTGAAACCTTCCGACTTGAGCATCAGCTCGATGCTTTGCGCCGTCGCTGTATCGTCCTCGATCAGCAGAACTCTCATGCGTATCCCCTTCATCCGACCCGGACTACGGCGTCTCGCGGCGCGGGCTGAGCGACCCTTTTCCGCGAAACGGTCAGTTAACATTGATTGTTAACATACGCCCGGAAAGGTTAACAAAATCTAATGGACATGACTCAAGAACACCGCCCCTCGTGCCGGAAAGCCCGGATTTACCCGGTCTTAAGGTTACGCGCCCAAGATGGATCTCTGAGGGTCGAATCCTCAAATTAGTTGATTCGCGCCTTCATGCCTAGGGAAAGCCGGCAGACCGCCCGAGCTTGGCCGGGCGCCCGTGTGTTGAGTAAAAGAGGTTTATATGCGCTCGTCACGAGAGACGCTTCTCAGGCTGCACCGTTTCCGAACAGAAGAAAAACGCCGGCAGGTCGCCGATATCGAGGCGATGATCGCTGATCTCATGCGCAAATATGACGATCTCGACGCCCAGATGAAAGTCGAGGAGCAGCGCACCGGCGTCAATGATCCGGCGCATTTCAACTATTCCATGGCGGCCAAATCGACGCGCGGCAGGCGCGACAATATCCTAAAGACCCTCGGCGATCTCAAGGATCAGCAGACCGCGGCGCAAGCTTTGCTGCAGGAGGAAGAGGCCGAACTGCGCAAGCTCGAGCTTCTGGCAGAGAAGGACCTCGATCACCGGCCGGCCACCCGTGGCTCGCCGACCGGATTCGCGCCGCGCCAGGCCGTCAGCTGAGCTATAACCATCCTTTCCGTCATCCGGGCGAAACAGGGACCCAATAAATTCTTTCCATGCGGGCAGCGCCTTCGGGATCGCGCTCATTCAATGAGTCCGGCTTTCGCGGGCATGACAGGAAGAATAATTGTATGGATCTTAGAGCTTGAACTGACGCAGGCGCTCGTAATAGGGCCAGGCCGCATCTGCAATCTTCGCCAGAGCGTTGTTGAGCTCGATGGTGCGTGTCTGCGGCTTTGCAAAGCCGGTCGACTGCCACACGGCGTTGTACCAATGCGGTGCCCACACGCCATCAAAGCTCTTGGGGCCTTTGGGCCAGGCCAGCATGTGATCATCGAAGGAAATCCCGCAAGCCTCGCATAGCCTCATGAGAACGCCGCGCGGATCCTTGAGAACATCATCGGCATCGATGACGGCAGGCGCGCGGCCCAGATGATCGCAGACGATATCGAAAATCTCCGCCTGTTCGACAAAGCCGATATCGCGCAAGGAGACATCCGCCCATTTCCTCGCATAGGAAGCGAGCACATGCTCCGGCCGGCGAACCAGGAAGGCATTCGTCAACTGCAATATCCAGGAGCGGTCGAACCCCTTCAGCATGTGATGCGTCATATGCTTCTGATAGAAAACTGCTTTGCCGCCAGGCGGGGGACCGAGGCAGCGGGCGACGAGCTTGTCCCAGTCGCTTTCATTGGCCGCGATGATCTCATCGCGCATCGGATGGTCATTGCCGTGGGTCAGAAGCGAGAATGCATAGAAGGGCTCGTCCCAGGCAAAACAGTCAGGACGGTTGCCGAAGGAATACATCATAGCGGTCGAGATGTTGCGCGGGCCCGACCACATGGCGATGGTGACGGAAGGTATCACAGTGCGCGTTTCGCCTCGCGCCTGGCCAGCGTCCCGTAGAGACCGGTCAATCTCGCCGTCATCGGGCCGATGCCGGTCCAGTCGCCTTTGGGTTTGAGCGGATGTGCGACGACGCGCCCGTCGATCTCGCGCACCGGCAGGAGGCCGGCGAAGGTGCCGGTGACGAAGGCCTCATCGGCGCCATAGACATCATAGAGCGAGAACTGCTTCTCGAAGACGGGGATGCCGTTCTCCCTGCACAGGCGGATGACGGCTCCGCGAGTGATGCCCGGAATGCAATATTGCCCGCTCGACGTCCACACCTCGCCGCGCCTGACGATGAAGAAATGCGTCGAATTGCAGGTCGCGACGAAGCCTAAGGGATCGAGCATCAATGCTTCATCAGCGCCGGCATTCATCGCCTGCACGCAAGCGGTGATGCAATTGAGCTTCGAATGCGAATTGAGCTTCTGGTCCTGCACGTCGGGAGCACCTCTACGCACATTGACGGTGTGGAGTCTCAGTCCCTTGGCCACGACCTCAGGCTTGGGCGCCTTCCATTCGGGGATGATCACGATAGTGGCCGGCGAGATCGTGGCGCGCGGATCCTGATAGGGCGTTGCCTTGACACCGCGCGTCACCATGAGGCGGATATGCACGCCATCCTTCATATTGTTGGCGTCGAGACAAGCAAAGACCTGTTTGACGAGTTGATCGGGCGTGAGGCCGATATCCATGAAGATGGCCTTGGCACCCTCATAGAGCCTTTCGATATGCTCACTCAGGAAAGCAATACCGCCATCATGGAGGCGCAAGCCCTCCCAGACGCCATCGCCCAGGATGAAGCCTGAATCGAACACCGAGACCACGGCCCTGAGGCGGGGTGTGAGCTCGCCATTGATCGAGATCAGGATATCCTCGTTGCGCGGATCGATTTTGAACTCTTGCGTCACGATGCGGCCTTCTCCTCATTTTCGGTCAGACTGCGGGGATCCTGCGAGGCTTCGGACAAAGTCCCCCAGGAGCGGTCCAGCGCCAATTCGGGCCGGGGCCCCTGATCGATCGACAATACGCGTTCGATCTCGGCCTGCGCGGCGCGGGATATGTCGACGATCGTGTCGATGTCGCCGGCATGCCTTGCGGTGCGGCGGATCAGCGCCTCGTCATGGCGGCGGAACAGGCGCAACGCGCGGGCGGCTTCATAAGGATGGGTTCCGAGCGCCACCAGCGCGTCCTCAGCCATCGCCAGCGATGAATCGAAGACCTCGCGATAGACATGCTCCACCCCGGCATTGAGGAGCTCATAGGCATGGGTGCGATCGAAGGCACGTGCGAAGATCTCGAGATGCGGGAAATGCCGAAGCGCCAGCTCGACGATCTCGTTGGTCTTCTCGCGGTCATCGATGGCGATGACGAGGACCCTGGCATCGGCAGCGCCTGCAGCATGCAGAAGATCCCCACGCGTGGCATCGCCGTAGAAGACCTTGAAGCCGAACTGGCGCAGTGCATCAATCTGCTCGGCATCGTGATCGAGCACGGTCGCGCGCGAGCCATTGGCCGCAAGTACGCGCCCGACCGTCATGCCGAACCGGCCATGCCCCAGGATGATCACCGGCGAACCGGTCTGGTCGATCCGGTCGGGTTCGCGCTTGAAGCCCAGGCCTTCGAAGCGTGGGTGGATGACCCTGGCATCAAGCATCATCAGGAGCGGGGCTGCCGCCATCGACAGCGCCACGATGGCGACCAGCATATTGGCTTCGGTGACGGCAAGCAGCCCGAGGCCGGCGGCGAAGGAAATGAGCACGAAGGCGAATTCACCGCCTTGCGCCAGAGAGAACGAGAAGAGCGAGGCGCGCGGCGGCTTCATGCGGGCGAAGCGGGCGATGGCATAGAGTACGATCAGCTTGGTTGCGACGAAAGCGATCATGCCGCCGAAGATCAGGACAGGGGCCGAGGCGATGAGATCGAAATCGATGCCCGCCCCCACCGCGATGAAGAACACCGCGAGGAGAATACCCTTGAATGGCTCCAAATCCATTTCGAGTTCATGGCGGTATTCACTTTCGGCAAGCAGCACGCCGGCGAGGAAGGTGCCGAGGGCGGGCGACAGGCCGACAGTCTCCATGAGAAGCGTGATGCCGACGACAAGAGCCAGCGCCAGGGCGACGAATATCTCGCGCAAACCGGTCATGGCGATGAGGCGGAACAGGGGGCGCATCAGATAGCGCCCGGCCAGCACGATTAGGGCGACTGCGGCGAACACGATCAAGGCCTGCTGCCAGGCGGGGAGGTTCGCAAGATAGCCATGCGCTTCCTGAGCCGGCGCGCCGTCACCCATCGCCAGAAGCGGCAGCAGCGCCAGGATCGGGATGACGGCGATGTCCTGGAACAGCAGCACCGAAAACACCGCCTGTCCGCCCGAGGTCTTGAGCTTTCCACGTTCGGCAAGACTCTGCAGCACGATGGCGGTCGAGGACATTGCGAGGATGAGGCCGATGGTGAGCGAGGTCTTCCAGGCGAGGCCTGTGAGGATCAAAGCGACGGCGAGCACAGCCGAGGTCGCCACCACCTGCAACCCGCCGAGCCCAAGTATCGGCTTGCGCAAGGTCCATAATTTCGACGGCTGCAATTCGAGGCCGACCAGGAACAGCATGACGATGACGCCGAACTCGGCAAAATGCAGGACGTCCCGGCGCTCGCTGCCGACCAGCCCCAAGACCGATGGCCCGATCAGCATGCCGGCAACGAGATAGCCCAGCACCGAGCCGAGGCCCAGCCGCGCCGCGAGCGGAACCGAGATAACGGCGGCGGTCAGGTAGATGAAGGCGCCGAGCAGAAAACTGTCAAGTTGCATGGCGTTTTTTCTGGAGCCGTTGCTCCTCGAAGGCAAGCGGCAGGGTGTAGCCCTTGGCGAGGCGCGTCATCGGGTCGATATGACCATCGCGCAGCCCCTCGATGAGGCCCTGATAGTCGCTGGTCTTGATGGAGAGGTCCTCACCCGTCAGCCAGCGGCCGGCAAAGATTGCGAAGGGCTGCAGATAGGCCATACCGCACAGATGCGCCGACTGATTGAAGGGGCTCAAGAGCTCGGTAATGTCGAAGCGGTTACGACCCTGGCGGCGATAGGCGGCTTCGGCACCACCCGTCGATATCGCATTCTTCAGGAATTTGCGGTGGAGCTTGTCGCCGCCCGGCCCGTAGGCCCAGCCAAGCTCAAGCACAAGATCGAGCCATTCCTTGATGATGGCCGGCGCCGAATACCAGTAGAAGGGATGCTGCAGCACGATGAGATCATGATCGAGGAGAAGCGACTGCTCATGGCCGACATCGATGGTGAAATCGGGATAGGCGGCATAGAGGTCGTGAAAAGTGACGCCGGGCAGGTCGCGGACGGCGTCATGAAGGGCACGCTGGACATGCGAACCGGACAAGCGGGGATGGGCAAAGAGGATGAGGATCTTCATGAGATTTCGAAGATAGAGGATGCTGACAGAAGCGGGCAAGGGACAAGGATATCGTCGCGCCGTCAATGATCCCGGAGGGTCCGATGCCGAATGCCAATTTCATGCTCCTGTTTGTGGACAGCCCGCCGGCCAGCGGCGCTTTCTACAAAGCGCTATTCAATCGCGAGCCGGTCGAGGCATCTGCGACCTTCACTCTCTTTGCGCTCGATTCCGGCCTCATGCTCGGACTGTGGTCGCGCCACACGGCAGAGCCTCGTCCCGGCGCTGCCGCAGGGGGAGGGGAGATCGGCTTCACCGTCGACAGCAATGCCGCCGTCGATGCCACCTTTGAAGACTGGAAAAAGCGGGGCGTATCGATTCTGCAGCCGCCCGTGGACATGGATTTCGGCCGCACATTTGTGGCCCTTGATCCGGACGGACACCGCCTGCGCGTCTTCGCGCCGGCTCCGGCATGAGCAGCGGTCACTGGATCGCCATCGCCTCGGCCGAGCATGTGAGACGTGGGCGCAAGAAAGGCTTCATGCAGGTCTCGCATGGCAAGGAAAAGGATGGGCTTCAATCCTTTACCGCCATCGGCACGGTGCGGGAGGGCGAGCCCTATCGGGCCGACATGGGCAGGTTCAAGCCCTATCGGCGCGATGTCGCTTGGGCAGACGCAAAGGAAGCCCCGATCAAGCCGCTCCTGGAGCGGCTTGAATTCACTTCCGGTAAGGCGAATTGGGGTTATCAATTGCGCTTTGGGCTCTTCGCCGTGAGTGCGAACGACTTCCGGATGATCGCTGAGGCCATGGGCGCCAAGCTTCCGTTCCGGACACTATCGGCGTCGTCGTCTGACCCATAATATCTGGGGGATGAGCACCCCCTTAAGCCCGTGCGAAGTCTTCCTCGCCCTTGTCAATGGCATTTGCGAGGACAGGCTCGATGAGGTCATCGATCTCTATGCAGAAAAGACGGATGTGTCGCATCCTTTCGATCCACTGCGCGGTCATGGCCTTACCAGCCGGGCCGAACTCGCCCAGCATTTCACGCGCCACCCGATCCGGCAGACCATCAAGGCCCACCCTGCCAATATCAAGGTCCATGAGACGCATGACCCGGAGGTCATCGTGGCGGAATTCGACTATGCGGGCGAAAATCTGGATACTGGGGCGCCGTTTGCCTATCGGTGCGTCTTCATCATGAGAGTGCGCAACGGCAAGATCGTCGAGTCGCGCGACTATATCGACCATTTGAGCTCGGCCGAGGCGCGAGGCCTGCTTGCGCCTCTCCTTGCCGAGATCACAGCGCGCCGAACAGGCAATGCCGATTCATCGCCTGCAGCCTAGATATCATTCTGGATCATTGCCCTATTTATGGACGCGCCGCAATCTTGCCAGGCCATGAGCGGAAAGTCCGATCCAGGATGGCATGGACTCGGTGGAGATTTGCGGAGGGATCATGCTGCAACGTATCAAGCGTTATGTAAATCGGATTGCCAGCCCAGCCGGTAACGCGCTTTCATCCGTAACGAGTGCAGAGACGCGTGAATTGCTGTCGCGCATCCGCTCTGCCAAGCTCACCTATCTGTCAGACAGAAAGCTGGCGAGCTTGGCCAGCACATGCAGCGCCATTGAAGAAGCCAGGTTGCCCGGTATCTTCATCGAGGCCGGTTGCGCGCTTGGCGGCTCTGCGATCCTGATTGCAACCTTGAAAAACGCCGAACGTCCTTTTTTCATTTATGACGTATTCGGCATGATCCCTCCGCCGACAAAAGAAGACACACTAGATATTCACGATCGATATCGGACCATTGTGGAAGGAAAATCCGTCGGAATCGACGGCGACAAATACTATGGCTGCAAGGAGAATTTATATGATGTTGTCCAGGCCAACTTGAGAAGCTTTGGTATCGACCCTGACGAACAGTCCGTGTCGCTAGTCAAAGGGTTGGTGCAGGACACGATGCAAATCGACCAGCCCGTAGCCTTTGCCCATGTCGACGTCGACTGGTATGAGCCGGTGCTGACCTGCCTGCAGCGCGTCTTCCCCAAGCTCGTCGAGGGCGGCAGTATAATTCTCGATGACTACCACGATTGGGGCGGCTGCAGGAAAGCGACCGATGAGTATTTGCGAGAAGTCACCGGTCAATTTATCCTCGACGACAAAGCAGGCTCGATGAAAATGACCAGAGTGAAGACATAATTGCTCTTTGAGGCATTTCTTATCGAGGCTCGGCAAAAGCAGCAGCGGCGTCCTGGAGCGCCGTCGGACCCCATACTAATTTATAGGATTTATTGCCGGTATTGCTGGATGCGGGTGGTTCTGAGGCCTGCCAGGCCGTGCTTGTCGATCGAACGCTGCCAGCTCAGATACTCCTCGACGGTGAGGGTATAGCGCTCGCATGCCTCTTCGAGGCTCAAAAGCCCGCCCCGGACAGCCGCCACGACCTCCGCTTTGCGGCGGATGACCCAGCGCTGGTTTCCGGGGGGCGGTAAATCCGCAATGGTCAGCGGACTGCCATCGGGCCCAATGACGTAATTCACGCGGGGACGCAACTGACCGTTCATCACCATACTCGACTGGGGTACACACAACTCACTACCGGCCGAGACTAAGCGGGTTCACTTAAGATTGGGCTAAGCAGTTCCCAACAATTTGCAAATCTTCACCATGGGTTGCGTCAAATCAGGACAAGTGTCGCCAAATTTGACGTTTACAACCGCCGCCTGAGCCGCCATCTATCCGGCCATGACAGCCAGCGACCCCCTGATCGAGCATGTGCGCCGCACCATCGGCCTTCCCGGCGAGCCAGCCTCGACGCGAATCGTCTGCGCCATGTCAGGAGGCGTCGATTCTTCCGTTGCGGCGGCTCTCCTCAAGCGGGCGGGCTACGATGTGGTCGGCATCACTCTCCAGCTCTACGACCATGGCGAGGCCGTCCGGCGCAAGGGCGCCTGCTGTGCCGGCCAGGATATCCATGATGCGCGAAGGGAGGCGGCCCAGCTCGGCATTCCCCATTATGTCCTCGATTTCGAGAGCCGCTTCCGCGCGGCGGTGATCGACGATTTTGTCGAGAGCTATATCGAGGGCTACACGCCGGTGCCCTGCATCCGCTGCAATCAGACGGTCAAATTCGCCGATCTCCTGGCACGTGCCAGAGACCTCGATGCGGCGGCGCTTGTCACCGGTCACTATATCGAAAGCCGCTCGCGCATGGACGGCTCGGGGCGGCGCGATCTCTTCACGCCCGCCGACATCGCCCGTGACCAGAGCTATTTCCTGTTCGCCACGACACAAGAGCAGATCGATTATCTGCGCTTTCCCTTGGGAGCGCTCGCCAAGAGCGAGACGCGCCGCATCGCCGCCGAAATGGGGCTCGCGGTCGCCGACAAGCCCGACAGCCGGGATATCTGCTTCGTGCCGGAAGGCCGGTATGGCGATCTCATTGCGAGACTCAGGCCCGATGCGGCCGAGCCGGGCGACATCATGCATGAAGATGGAAGGCTTCTCGGCCGCCACAAAGGCACTGTGCACTTCACCGTTGGCCAGCGCCGTGGCCTCGGCATCGCGGAAGGCGATCCGCTCTATGTTCTCAAGATCGAGCCGAAGGAGCGCCGCGTCGTCGTCGGCCCACGATCTTCGCTGCTCAGGCATGACATAGCCGTCAAGCAGATGAACTGGCTCGGCGAAGAGGCGCTTGATTCGCGAGGGCGGCCGGTTTTTGCCAGGATCCGCTCGACGCGGCCGCCCGTCGAGGCGGAAATCGTGAGCTCGCCCGAGGGTGCGATGATCTCCATCGCCCAAGGCGAATATGGGGTGTCGCCGGGACAGGCCTGTGTTTTCTATGAAAAACCGGGTCCCGGTGCCAGGGTGCTGGGCGGCGGCTTCATTTCCCGCAGTTTTCCAGTGCGTTTCCCGCAAAAGTCGAACAACCTTGGCATCGGGGAAACGCGCAAGAATAAGGAATTGGAGCCTTTTTAACCCAATCGGGTTTATTCACTGCCGAGTCGTAGCGGCTTATGGCTGGAAATCGGCGCTTGCCAGAAGCCCTGTCCGGGGTCACATAATTGGACAAATGGGAGCAGGAGAGAGAAATGCAGGGCAATGCCCGCGCGCTCGCTGAGATTGACAATCACGATGTCATGCGTGCCTACCGGCGTTGGGCGCCGGTCTATGACGCTACCTTCGGCAAGGTTGTCGAAGCAGGCCTCAAACAGGCGACCTCGCTCATCAACAAATATCACGGCAAGGTGCTTGAAGTCGGCGTCGGCACCGGCCTTTCGCTGCCCCACTACAAGCATAGCCTCAAGGTCACCGGCATCGACCTGTCGCCAGACATGTTGCATAGAGCGCGCGAGCGCGTCCAGCGCCGCCATCTGCGCCATGTCGAGGCGCTTGTCGAAATGGACGCAACGGCGCTGCACTTCGCCGAAAACAGTTTTGACGTCACCTCGGCGATGTTCGTAATGACTGTCGTGCCCGATCCGGTCCAGGTGATGAACGAGCTCATCCGCGTCACCAAGCCCGGCGGACATATTCTCATCGTCAATCATTTCAGCATCGACAAGGGGCTGCGTGCGGTCGTCGAAAAGCGCCTGGCCCGGTTTTCCGACATTCTTGGCTGGCGGCCGGATTTCCCGGTCGAGACGCTGATGGTGAGCGGCAAGCTCAAGCTGGAGGAACGCCGGCCGCTGAAGCCCTTTGGCTTCTTCACTCTTCTACGTTTCCAACGGCTCACTTAGCGTGCTGAACGCGAAATCGCAAAAATCGAGATTGCTATTCTGGCAGCGCTATCTGCGCCGCCCCTTGGGTGTGGGTGCGATTGTGCCCAGCGGATCGAGCCTGGCTGAGGCAATGGTCAAGCTGCTGGCGCCCGGAGTGGACGACATCGTCGTCGAGATCGGACCGGGCACCGGTCCTTTCACGCGGGCTCTGCTCGCGTCAGGCGTTGCGCCTTCACAGCTCATCCTCATCGAGTTCGATGCGGAATTCGTGCTCCATCTCAGGCAAAAATTTCCCGGCGTCACGGTCGTGCAAGGGGATGCTTCAGAATTGCCGCGCCTTCTGAAGGAGCAGGGTCATGACAAGGTGCCAAAGATCCTGTCGGGTCTTCCGCTCAGAAGCATGCCGGAACCGGTGCGCGCCGCGATCACACGCGCCATGGCCACATCGCTTGCGGCACAAGGCTCGCTCGTCCAGTTCAGCTATTTCCTGGCGCCGCCGCTCACGCAAGCAGAAGTGAAAGCCTGCGGGCTCACCGGACATCGTGCCAAGACAGTGATGGCGAATATCCCTCCCGCCTTCGTCTGGCACTACAGCAAGAGTGCGGCCTAACGCACCGTAATTTCCGCATGAACTGGACAACGGCCGAGCAGCCATGCGACCTTGAACTGCACATATTGAGCCCGCGTGATCGGACGGAAAACCGGCTTCCACTTTCCTGATCACGCGGTAAGGCGTCGTGTCGTCTCACAGGCTGTTCGAGAAATTTCGTCATGAACGATGAAATGGCGGGAACCACTCACGCCGCCAATAAGGCCATCTCGCCGGGCTGATGGTTGGCGACATCCCGCGCCACCTCATCGCGGATGCGATCATTCTCGTGATCGGCCTCATCCTCGGCTACATCGCCTCTTTCGCGCTTCTCATCGCGGTGGGCTTCGAATGGGCTGGATCTTCATCGTTCTCGGCCTCCTGATCCGGACGCCGACGACGGTGATGACCGCCGGCTTCACCTTCATTCTTCCCCATGGTCTTTGCCTCAAATATCATGGTCGAGCCCGCGACGATGCCGGGTGATCAGCGCCAATCGCGGCCTGATGGCGGGCAATGCGATGCTTTGGCGATGTCATGCTGGCACTGGCCGAGCCAGCCGCGCTCACGCTCCTCCTGGCACCCGTTACGCTTTGGCTCTACCGGCGGAGTGACTGATAGGGCGATCTCGCGGGCGCCTGAGGAGGGGGGTAAATGCTCAAGATGCCCTCATGACTTGACTTGCCATGCAGGCAAACCCTATATCGCCGTCACGATCTTGGGGCGGAGTAGCTCAGTTGGTTAGAGCACGGGAATCATAATCCTGGGGTCGGGGGTTCAACTCCCTCCTCCGCTACCATCGACACCCCGGAATGTCGCCTTGGGAAAGGCTTCGCCGCCGATCAGGCTGGCAAGATAGCTCTGGGCCTCGCTCCGTTAGGCCAGCCGGAGCATCAGAGAACCGTTGAAGCCACTATGTGAGCCATCATGGAAGAGCATCGACTGACTGGCACCATTGGTGCCGAGATTACCGGGATCGATTTGCGCCAGCCGATTTCCGACGACTTGGCGGAAGAGCTCAGGCATACGCTCGCCCGCCATCAGGTGCTGTTCTTCCGGAACCAGCACCTTTCGCTCGATCAGCTCAAAGCCCTCACGCGCGCCTTCGGGCCGCTGATGCGGCTGCCCTATGTGCAACCGCTTGCGGGAGAACCTGAGGTCATTCGGGTTCTCAAGGAAGCGGATGAGCCGGGTGGCGTGTTTGGCGGCGACTGGCACACGGATTTCAGTTTTCTCGAGCAACCGCCGGCGGGCTCAATACTCTCCGCGGAGGTCGTTCCGACCCATGGCGGCGACACCGTTTGGGTGAACCAGGCGGTGGCCTGGGAGACACTGCCCGAGCCGCTGCAGCAGCTACTCGCGGGGCGCGACGCCATCCATGTGGGGAAGCCATACGGGGTGAAATGGGCGCCGCCCGCAAAGGAACGCGCGGGCGCTTCCATCAAGATGACGAGGGGCGATCCTGAGGCCGATAGCGAGCGGGCTCATCCAGCCGTGATCCGACATCCCTTGACCGGACGCGCCGCCGCGTTCCTCAACCCGCTCTACGTCACGCGCCTCGATGGTCTGACGGAAGCAGAGAGCCGCCCAATCCTAGATCAAATCCAGCGGCATGCCACGCGACCAGAATTCAGCTGCCGTTTTCGCTGGAGCGCCGGCGCGCTCGCCATATGGGACAACCTGTTCACGCAACACTATGCGGTGAACGATTACCAGGGCCATCGCCGGCTCATGTATCGCACCACCTTCGCTGGCCCCGCGCCACGCGAGCTGGCGCTATCTCCGACCTCTGGTACTGGTGCGCGCCGCGGCTCAGCCAGCCTCAGTTGATCGAGACGCTCATAGATCCTTCTCGGCAAGCTCGCGAAATTCATCGGGGACCGAGCGGGATCCGCCCAGGGCGACCGAAGCATAGCCAACCGACTCCCAGCCAAAACGAAGTCGAACCCTGTCGATGGCGCGATCGGCCATGAAGCGCGCCATGCCACGCCGGGCGCCCGGGCGGCGCTTCTCATCCTCAAGTCCAAATGGGAGGTCCAGCTGAAGCTGTGCGCGATCATCGAGATGCGACACCGAAATCGCCAAGAGCGAGATGATGTTCTCTTGAGCATGATCGGCGAGGACCCCGCGCACCAGAACCTCGGCGATCTCGGCAAGGATCATCGTCGCTGAAATTGGCGCATCGAGCGTAACGGAACGCGTGACCGAGCGGAGATCGGCAAACCGAACCCGCACTGTCACAGTGCGGCCGGGGCGTGATTTGGCGCGCAGCCTTGTCGCAACCCTGTCGGCCAGATGGCGCAAGACGGGGCGGAAGACGCTTTCTTCTGCGGGTTTTCGGCCGAGCGCCGACTGCGCCCCGGCCGAATGGGCGCGATGATGGGTCCTGATCTCGCGCGGGTCGCAATTCCAGGCAAGGGCTCTAAGCTTTTCTCCAGCCGCCGGGCCAAGCAGCCGCTCGAGCGACCAGCCTGGTATCTGCGCCAACTGGCCAATCGTGTGCACGTCGATGGCGTTGAGCCGTGTCTTGGTCGCGGGCCCCACGCCCCACATCAATTCAACAGGAAGGTCATGAAGAAAGGCCAGTTCGGCCTCGGGATCGACGACCTTGAGACCGTCGGGCTTGGCCACTTGCGAGGCGATCTTCGCCAGATGCTTGGTGCGCGCCACGCCGACCGAGATCGGCAGGCCAAGTTCGGCGCGCACGCGCTGGCGGATTGCATGGGCGATTGCAATGGGCGGACCGAAGAGATGGGTGCAGCCTCTGACATTGGCAAAGGCCTCATCGATAGAAATCCGCTCGACCAAGGGCGTGAAATCACCGAGCACCTTGATCGCAGCATCGCCCAGTCTTTGATAGTCCTTGAAATGGCCACCGACAAAAATGAGTTCGGGACAGAGCTCGCGCGCCTGCCGCCCCGGCATGCCGCCATGGACGCCGAAGGCCTTCGCTTCGTAGGAGGCGGCAAGCACCACCCCGCCACCGACAGCGACCGGCTTGCCTTGCAACGAAGGGTCGAGCATCTGCTCGACCGAGGCGTAGAAAGCATCGAGATCGGCATGGAGGATGGTGGCCGCCGTTTCCATTCGACTGCTCGCTCCAAACGAAAAGGGTCAAAGGCGTCAACTTCGGCGAGTTTGCCATAGAACATAAAGAGAACAAATGTGATTGATTGTCAAGCCTTGAAGCCGCCGTCGGGGCGGATATCATTGCTGTCCGGATTGACGAGGTACGAAACTGGATTTGCAATCATTCAAAGGATCTGTCGAGAAGCCACAGCCGCCAGACAGCGTGAGCCTCGCACTCGAGGCGCTGTGGTGGGATGCCAAGGGCGATTGGGAAAAGGCCCATCGCTGCGCGCAGGAACGCGACGATCTGGCGGGGATGCGGGTGCATGCCTATCTCCACCGCAAGGAAGGCGATCTGTCGAACGCCGACTATTGGTATCGCCGTTGCCGCATCGCTTCCCCGAAAGGCAGCCTTGAAGAGGAATGGGAGACCCTGGCGCAGTCATTCCTGTTGCAATCCTGAACCACTTCGATCCGCTTCAATCCTCCGGCAGGGCAAAGACCGAGCAAGGGTTGGCAATGCCACGCAATATGTGCTCGCCGAGCGGGATCAGCGCCGTTGTCATCTCTGCGGCGATGGCGCCTGAGACCAGCACAGTGTGACCCATAGGCTTGCATAGACCCTCGAGCCGGCCGACCAGATTGACGGCGGGGCCGATCGCGGTGAAGTCCAGCCGGTCGGCGGTGCCGATATTGCCCCAGCGCATTTCGCCCAGATGCAAGGCCATGCCAAAAGACAGAAGCGGCAGACCTTGCCGGCCGCGATCCTCATTGAGGCGAACCATGCCGGCCCGGGCCGCGGCGACAGCCCGAAGCGCTGCGTCGCAGGCGGCAGAAGGCGGATGTTCGCCAATCGGAAAGATCGCCAGCACGCCGTCACCAATGAATTTCAGCACTTCTCCGCCGTAGGCATGAACGGCGCCGGCGATGCGGTCGAACCAGGCATCGAGTGTCGAGATGACTATCTCCGGTGCCAATGCTTCCGAGAGTTCGGTAAAGCCACGCAGGTCGCCATAGAGAAGAACCGCCTGGATGGTCTCGCCGGTCTGGCGCCGCAGCCGCCCGTTCAACACCTGTGCCGCACTGCGCTTTCCGAGATAGGTCTCGAGCAGTGCGGCGAGTGTTGATCGCATGGCTAGGGTCGCGAGGGGTGCGGCAGCGAAACGCGCCACCTCACGCAACAATGCGGAGTCATTGTCGGTAAGAGGCCGCAAGAGAGCCCAGCCGAGCAATGGCCCATCCAATGTCGGACCGGCGACATTCTCCTCAACGATCCCGGTGCCCAGTCCGTTAAGCCAGTTCGGATGGGGTGCCGAGAGTGTCAGCGCGCCGCCGGCAAGCGGCAGGCCGTTGGCGATCAGCCTTGCGCCTAGCACGGTCAGGAACTGATCGGCGTCCGGCATGGCGCTGGCCTCGTCGATCAGCCAGGTGAGAGTGGAAGGCAATTGCATGGGGACAATCATGCGGCTGCTGTCAGCATCTGTCACCGCGCTTGTGTTAGAAAGAGGTGGATTTCCTTGCGTAAGGATTAATTCTAGCGGGACATCGAGGGCGCCTTGCCATTGCGTGCCCAAGGTGGAAAGGTTGTGCTCATTTCTTGCTGAAGGAGTTTTCGATGGCTGAGCCGCTGGTGGTCCGGCGTGAGGTTGAGGTCGCGGCACCGCCGGCCACCGTCTTCGCGTTCCTGACCGATCCGGAAAAGATCATGCGCTGGATGAGCACCGAGGCGACGGTGGATCCCCATCCCGGTGGTCTCTATCTCGTCAATGTCGGCGGCAAGAACATCGCGCGCGGGCGGTTCACCGAGGTCGTTCCAGTCCACCGCCTCGCTTATAGCTTTGGCTGGGAGGGAGGCGAAAAGGTGCCACCCGGATCGAGCCTGATCGAGATCGATCTGATCGACAAGGCCGATGGCACGCTGGTGCGTTTGACCCACAGCGGTCTGCCTGACAGAGAGGCCTGTACCAGTCATGAAAAAGGCTGGACCCATTACCTCGGGAGGCTGGTGGTTGCCGCCGCCGGCGGTGATCCCGGACCTGACCGGCCCCTCGAAACCTGACCAGGTTCCGATGTGGCCTCAGTGCGCGTCGAGCAAACGCGATGTGAGGATGTTGTCGGCAATGTATTCGGCGATCCGCTCATTGCCGTAGCGCGATGGATGACATTCGCCTGAGCCTCTGAGGTTGTAGCGCTTCCAATTGATCGAGAGATCCTCAAATTCAAAGGCGAAGATTTCGCCGGCGCTGGCATTGAGGCTGTCGACATAGGTTGCCGCGACTCCGTCATCGCGATAGCTCGACGGCACGAAGAGTACGAAAGGTCTGATTCCCTGAGCCATCACGCTCGAACGCCAGCGTTTGATGACCGCGGTGAGAGCCCGGCGGAGCGGATTTTCGGTTTCATAGTCGTATGAAAAGGGAGGGCGTCCCCAGGAAGCGACCTTGTTCACATAGAAGCTGTTGCTGGTCGCGGC
>VAZZ01000003.1 GCA_005884715.1 Alphaproteobacteria bacterium
ATCGGGCTCTACCTCATCGAGTGTCTTCGCAGTGATGCCGGCGATCTTGCTGGAATCGACCGGCAGGCGAAGCAGCGTCAGGTCGCCTTCCACATCATCAGCGGCTTTAAGGAGATCGAGAATCTCAAGCGTGGGATTTTCCGCATTGGGCCCCCACGGCTCGAATCCGGTCACGACGATCCTGGCTGACATGGTCATGAGTCTCGGCGCATGGTGATCGGGTTCTCCAATGCTCTAGTCAACGCTTGCCGCGATGGCGGTAAGGCAGCGCTCGACTTCGGCCTCGCTGTTATAATGGGCAATGCCGACCCTGACGACGCCTTCCTTTTCGTTGATTCCGAGATGGCGGACCACCTCATAGGCGTAGTTGTGGCCCGACCACACATAGATGCCGGCGGCCGCCAGCGATTGCGCGATCTTATGGGTTGTCGCCTTGTCATGGGTGAAGGACACGGTCGGGACCCGCTCGGCCGAGCGGTTCGGGTTGGTGATGCCATGGATGGTCACGCCGGCAATCCGCTTGAGGCCGGCGATCAGCCTTTGCGTCAATTGGGTCTCATGGATATCGAAGGCGCCATAGGCGCCTTTGAGCTTTGCCCGCCTTGTTCCGCTGTGGCCGGTGACTTCGCCGAGCCATGCCAGGTAATCGACCGTCGCCGCCAAGCCTGCCAGCAATTCGACCTGCGGCGTGCCGGTTTCGAAGCGTTCGGGAAGCGCATCGCTGGCGCAGCGGCATTTATAGGGCGTGAGTTCGGTGAGCAGCTCTTCGCGGCCCCACACCATGCCGAGATGCGGGCCGAAGAACTTGTAGGATGAGCAGGCGAGAAAATCGCATCCGAGCCTCGCGACATCCGGCAGCCGATGCGGCACAAGCTGCACGGCATCGACATAGACGAGCGCTCCCGCCGCCTTGGCGATGGCCGCCAGGGCCTCCACATCATTGATCGAACCGGTAAGGTTGCTGGCATAGTTGAGAGCGAGAAGACGGGTGCGGGGGCTGAGCAGTTGGCGCAGATCCTCGGGCTCGATGCGCCAGCTTTCCCGGTTGAAGGGCAGCCACTTCACATCGAGCTTGAGATCTTCCGCCAGCAGAAGCCAGGGTGAGACATCGCCTTCGTGATCCATGCGGGTGACGATGATTTCATCGCCCGGTCTGAAAAGCCGTCCGATCGAGCGCGAGAGATGCAGCGTGAGCGTCGTCATATTGGGGCCGATGATGATCTCGCGCCGCGATTTGGCCCCGACGAGATCGGCCACCGCGTCATGCGCGCGGCCCCAGATATCTTCGGCCCGATGCGAGGCGGTAAAGAAGCCGCCGAGATTGCTGCTCGCCGTCGCCATGGCGGTGCCGACCGCATCGATCACCGATTGCGGCACGAGCGTGCCGGCCGGATTGTCCAGATAGGCTGGGGGATTGGCGCTAAGGGACAGGGCCGGAAACCGGCTGCGCACGTCATCGAGAGGGAACTGCATGATTGTAGCCTCGCTGCGGATGGGCGATCGCCCCAGAGGTGGGTGTCGGGGAAGGCAGGTTTTGCGGCAGTTAGGGGACCGAAACCCAGGAGGTCAAGATGGCATCGAGCGAGAGGCCGATCGCGATGCCCTGCGCCAGGCCACAGCAGAAAACAGTTGCTATTACAACATTTCATGTTAGCCCTCAGCGACGGGAAGATCAGGCATCTTCATGGACAGACCGGCGCCGGTCATCATCGGTATCGATCAAGGAACGACCAATACGAAGGCGTTAGCGCTTGCCGGCGACGGAACGGTACTGGCCGAGGTTTCGCGCCCGATCGCGGCTTCGGCAGCCGAGCCCGGCTGGGTCGAGCAGGATGCCGAAGCGATGATCGCCAATGTGATTGCCTGCATCAGCGAACTCCTCGCGGCGACCGCGAGCGATGCTCAGAAGATCGCCGGCATCGGCATCGCCAACCAGACCGAAACACTGGTTGTGTGGAGCCGGATCACGGGGCGGCCGGTGATGCCGGCAATGGTCTGGCAGTGCCGCAGGGGAGATGCTGAAATTGCACCTCTGCGTGCATCGTCTTCTTTCTCTCTCATCAAATCGCGCACCGGCCTCGATCTCGACCCCACTTTCACGGCAGCCAAGCTCAAATGGATCTTTCACAACCGGCTGGATGTTGCTGAAGGGCTGCGCAAGGGCGATCTCCTCTTTGGTACCGTCGATACCTGGCTCATGTGGAAGCTCTCGGGCGGCGCAATCTATGCCAGCGAGCCCAGCAATGCGTCGCGCACCATGCTGTACGATATCGACAGGCTGCGCTGGGACCCGGAGCTTTTCCAGCTGTTCTCGCTCGATATTGCGCACCGGCCCCTATGCATGCGCTCCGATGCGCATTTCGGTGTGACCGAGCGGTCGCTGTTCGGTGCGCCTGTCCCGATCACGGGCGTCATGGGGGACCAGCAGGCGGCACTTTTCGGTCTCGGTTGCTTCAGTGAGTTTGAGCTCAAGGTCACTTATGGGACGGGAGCCTTTGTCTGGGTCAATGCCGGCGTCTCGCAACAGCCGGCACCGGCGCCCGGAATCATCCGCACCATCGCCTGGCAGCTTGACCGGCCTTGTTATGCCTATGAGGGTTTCGTGATGTATGCCGGCAAGATCCTCGAATGGCTGGCGCAGAAATTTGCGGGCGACGGTGACGGCGCTGCCATCGCTTCCGCTGCCGAAAGAGCAGGGACCAGTGCCGGCGTTCTCCTCGTTCCGGCATTTCAGGGGCTGGCCTCGCCCTGGTGGCAGGCCGATCTGCGCGCGGCACTGATGGGCATGAGCGAGGCGACAACCGCAGACAACATCGCCCATGCCGGTCTGGAAGCCGTCTGCTATCAGATCCGCGCCATACTCGATGCCATCGGAATAGGCAGGACTCAGCGATCGCCAATGATCAAGGTCGATGGCGGCATGACACGGTCACGCTATTTCATTCAGCTGCAGGCCGACGTGCTGCAATTGCCGCTGTCGCCGGCGGTATCGGGCTCGGCGACCCCCCTCGGCGCAGCACTGATGGCGGGGCTGGGTGCGGGTATCTGGAACACGCTCGACGATTTGCGGCCTGTCATCGGCACGACCGGAAAAATCCATCCCGGGAAAGCTGCTGCCGCGACACTCGATGCTTCCTATGGCGCCTGGCGCGGGGCGATCGACATGCTCATTGCCCAATATGGGCGCGCCGGAACCGGCGCCGGCTGAGAGCCCAGACGAAAATGAAAAGCGCATGACCAGCAAGACTGAAACCTATGATCTCTTTGTGATCGGCGGCGGCATCAATGGTGCTGCCGTTGCCTGTGACGCCGCGGGGCGTGGGCTCAAGGTCGCGCTGGCGGAAATGTCCGACTTCGCCGAAGGAACCTCGTCGCGCTCATCGAAGCTGATCCATGGCGGGCTGCGCTATCTCGAGACATATGATTTCAAGCCGGTGCGCGATGCGCTCATCGAGCGCGAGATCCTCATGCGCAAGGCGCCCCATCTGGTCTGGCCGCTGCGCCTCGTTCTGCCGCATGTGGCGAGCCAGCGGCCGCGCTGGCTGATCAGGCTCGGCCTTTTCATCTATGATCATCTCGCCCAGCGCAAGGTTCTGAAGGGATCGGAATCGATCGATTTTCGCAAGCATCCGTCGGGTGCGGCGCTGAAGCCGCAATATCATCACGGCTTCGCCTATTCCGATTGCCGGGGCGATGATTCCCGTCTGGTGATCGCCAATCTCCTGGGGGCGCAGAGGCATGGCGCCTTGATCCTGGCGCGCCATCGATTCCTGTCGGCGGAGCGCGTCGATGAGCGCTGGCGGATCGTTCTTCAGTGCGTGAAAACCGGGACTGTGGCCGAGAAAGCGGCAAAGGCGCTCGTCAATGCCGCAGGTCCCTGGATCATCGATGTTGCGCGCAACATCGAGGGCATGAAGGTTTCGCGCCGGCTGCGCATGGTCCGCGGCAGCCACATTGTCGTGCCGCGGCAATGGCAGGGCGAGCATGGCTACTTCCTCCAGACGCGCGATGGCCGACTGATGGAGGCCTTTCCCTATGAGAGCGACTTCACCTTGATCGGCACGACGGATGAGCCGTGGGACGAGGCGCCGGAGAAGGTCGCAATCTCGGACGAGGAGATCGACTACTTGCTGGGCGAAGTGAACGAATTTCTGCGCAAGCCGGTCAGGCGCGATGAAATCGTGTGGCAGTATTCAGGTGTGCGGCCGCTCTTCGAATTGNCGAGATCGATCGTCCTTGGACGGGTGCCGCCCCCGCTCTCAACATCTTCGGCGGCAAGCTCACCACCCACCGGCGCCTCGCCGAACATGCGATGGGCGAACTCGGTCGCATCATGTCCTGGCCGCAGGAGAGCATCACCAGAAGCGAAATCCTCCCCGGTGGCGATTTTGGCCCGGCCGGGAAACCTGGCCTTGAACGGGCGCTGAAGGAACGCCTGCCCTTCTTGCCCGATCCGCAAATCGCGCGCTATGTGCGGCAATTCGGTACCAGGGCAAGTGACCTTCTCGAGGATGTGAAGACGCTCAAGGATCTGGGCCAGCATTTCGGTGCCGATCTCTATCAGCGCGAGGTCGATTTCCTCATTCGCACCGAATGGGCCGCCGCGGTAGATGACGTGATCTGGCGGCGCAGCAAAGTGGGCTTACGTCTGACTGGCGATGATATCGCAGGGTTGCAAAGCTACCTGAGGGTCGCTCAGCCTATTCCATCACGCTGATCTCATCTGCAAGGAGGGTGGTACCGAGAAGAAAGCCATCGCACATGACCGTCCGGCCAACATACTGGTCAAGCTGCTTGTCGGCGTAAGCCGGGCCGGTTTTGCGGCGCAATATATAGCGCTCGGTGCCGGTCTCTATGAAGATCGCTTCTCTCTCGCTTTTGCTATTCTTCCCATAGACGCCGCGCGTAACATGTCCACGCAGCTGCTTTATCGGGACGGGCTCTGATGAAGCCATGAAGTCTCAGCGTTGATAATAGATACGATAATCTATGATCTTACCTCCGACTTCCTTTGCGATAATAGCGATTTTTTGTCCATCCGGCTTCTGTGAACGAGGCATTCCGACAGCCAGGAAATATCGCGAAGGCGCGGTCGCTGCTTTTGCGACACCTTTTTTGCCGCCGCGCGGCGGAGGGGCGCCTTTCACTTTATAGGGGACGAAGGCCTGCTTGCGGCTGAGGCCGCCCTCGGCCGCGATCCTCGCCAGGGTTGATTTTGCTTTTGCGGCGATACGCCGCCGTGGCTCGGGCTTGGACGCGGTTGGTTTGGTGGCCTTCAGGAAATCACCTGTCTGCTTGAGCTTGGCGCGAGTTTCGCTCCGCCGAAACCGTGCCGTTTGAGCTGTACTTGCGACCATCGATTTGGTCTTGGCTTCCGGCTTGAGCACCGGATGAATGCTTGGATCGCCGTAAACGCAGAATTGCGCCAGCGTCTTCAAATCCATGGGATCCATCTGCTGGGCTTTTGTCACGAATTGCTGGCGCGCCAGCAGCGCCGCTTCCCCGATGGACGCACCTTCCAGGATGGAGCGGAGGAAATACTGGCATATGAGATCGGCGGATCCGTTGCTGTCCGCCGGCCCATAGGCAATCGTTGTGCTGCCAAAATAGCCGTAGGCGCCCTGGCGCAGATAGCTCTGGCAGATCGGCATATCGAGCCCCAGTATTATGGAGTTATAGAGTTCAGCGCCATAGCAACATTCGGCCGACGCGACCGTCCCGGTCTTGATCTTGCCTTTGAGCGATTTCGTTGTCAGTGAGACCGGATATTTGTTTTCGGACTGCCCATAGAATTCAGGCGTGGCGGTCGCGCCATGGCAATTGATGAAGTGCATCAATGCACTAAGGGCGCTCGCCGGAAATACCGGCCCCTTGGGCGGGGCGAGCATCGCACCCTTGCCTTGGCCGAAAACGCTCTCAAGGCTGAGATCGCTCGATATCTTCCACACGGCCGCGGACAGCCCGAAATAGCCGGAATAGTCGCTGAGCTTTCGCCCTTTCCATTGTGCCGCGGTCTTGAGCAAGGCGATGAGATGCGATGGTTCTTTGGCACCGGTCAGGTCCGGCAATCTCGCGACCACGCGCGTCGGTCCGACGAATTTTGCCGGATCACGCCCATAGGGTTCATCGCAGGCATAGGGAAGATCGCCATAAGCGAATTCATCGTCATCATCGCCCGCCTTGAAGGCCGGATTCTTCATATCCTGATGCGGAACGACGTCCGATGCTCCGACGATCATGAGATAATCCGGCTTCAACGCCTTGTAGACGCCGTCAATGGCCTTCTTCGCGCCGCGAATATCCTTGTTGCTGGCGAGGGCCGCCGCGCCCAGCTTCTTCATCGCGGCGACATCGTCCAGATAGACAAGCCTTGTCTTGAAGCCGCGTTCTTCATCCGCGGCGACGAGCGCCGTCAGCGCCGCATGGATCTTTTTGCCGCCATCTGATCCATATTTCGCGGCCAGGGCGGATCGGTGAGTGAGGATGACTTTATCTTCCATGACATTTTTCTCTTCTGAAGCCCGTCATATGACGGCGGCGAATTTCCTGGTCACGGCCTCGTAGCCTTTTTCCGTTGGATGCAGTTCATTCGCCCACCAGGTCTTGTAGCTCGCACCCGTAGGCAATGTGTTGCGCAAATCGAGAAATTTCACATGCCCGAAGGGAGGCTTGCCGGCGAGCCCGGCCAACATCGTATTGAACCGGTCGATGAGCTTGACACAGATCTGCTTGCGCTCGCTCATCTGAGCATAGCCCTTGCGGCGAAAGCCTGGTTCGAGCCATGGCCCTGGCAACGGCCCCACGCCGCCCCAAAAGCCACGCCCGTCCGGCACCGGATAGTCATAGCCATGGACAACGATAGGGACGGGCTGACCCAGATGGGCTTTGCAGATTTCCGTGATCGCGCTCAGGATGGTGACATAGGCGTCACGCGCGCGCTGATCGATCACGCCGGTGACGATTGAATCGTTGAGGCCGGCGATGCTCGAAGCGGCATTGTTGAGCAGGACGGCGAATTCATCGCCCGCTACGTCGTTGCCGCCTCCCGAAAGCAGGATCGCGCGTGGCCGCACGCCGGTGCGCAGAACCTTTTCCACCAGACGCGAGAAGCCATCGAGCTGCCCGCCGGAATAGGCCATGTCCTCGATCGTATCGCCGCGATGCGCGACCGATTCCACATCGAAGCCGTAATCGTCTTCGAGATCGCTCAATATGTCATGAAATGGATAGTCGAACCAGGAATCGCCTTCGGCGATCAAGATGCCGGCACTGGCATGGGTGATGGGAGCCTTGGCAAGCGCGCCTTTCCTGGATGCGATCTCCGCGGGTGGGGTAAACTTCACTCCTTTCTTCGCCAGAGCCTGCTGGCGTTTTCGCATCGCTTGCGCTCGGCGCTTCAGTGTTTGGGCAGCCAGCGCTTTTCCGACCGCTATCGGCTTCGAGAAACCCGGTCTCTTTGCCATCGATATCCTCGCTCAATGTTTGGGAGATCAAACGACGCACGGCGCGCAGAATATAATGTGCCAAAGGCGGCACTGTTGATGTGGTTAATGCCACAGCTTAGAGCATTCTCACGACCAAGCCGCCAGACACGGCGATATCAATCTATTTTTTGGTAAGGCCGATAGCGTGCCTCCCACACATAAGCGGCGATGCGCCGGTCGAGCTCGGCCGCATCGCAAGGATCGGCGACATGATCGGCCTGCGCCTGGCGCGCCACGGCTTTGGCGACGGCGACGGCGACGGCGCGCAATTCGGTGACCGGCGGCAGAAGCTGGCCTTTTCCGTCCTCGGCCGCGGGCGACATCAGAGCCACCGCCTTAGCGGCCTGCATGAACATCGCATCGCTGATCCGCCGGGCACCGGCGGCAAGGACGCCGAGCCCGATGCCCGGAAAAATATATGAATTGTTGGTCTGGGTGACCTTCACCGAGGCCCCATTCCAGGCGACCGGTGGAAACGGGCTCCCCGTGCCAATGAGGGCGCGGCCATCGCTCCATGCCATGAGGTGTTCGCCTGTCGCTTCGCTGCGCGAGGTGGGATTGGAAAGCGGGAAGATGACCGGCCGCTCGATCGCTTTCGCCATGGCGCGGATGACGGGTTCGCTGAAGGCGCCTGCCTGGCCCGATACGCCGATCAGCGCCGTCGGCCGCGCATTCGAGACGACATCGAGGAGGCTAATCCTGTTTGGTGTCTCAAGCCGCCAGCCGGTAAGCGCCTCCGGTCCTTGCAGGAAGGGCATTTGCGCCGGCGTGATGCCCGCCATGCCCTCGACCAGCAGCCCGTTGCGGTCAATGAGGAAGAATCGCCGGCGCGCCTCGGCTTCATTGGCGCCGGCATCGATCATCGCTTGCCACAGCAGGGAGGCGATGCCGCAGCCTGCCGATCCAGCACCGAGTATGGCGATACGCTGCTCGCCAAGCGCAATGCCGGTCACCTTGATGGCGGCGAGGAGCGTGCCGGTGGCGATCGCGGCGGTGCCCTCGATATCGTCATTGAAGCTGCACAGCCGGTCACGGTAGCGCGTGAGCAGGCGGCTGGCATTGGATCCGGCGAAATCTTCCCATTGCAACAGCACGTCCGGCCAGCGTTGCGTCACCGCGCTGATGAATTCCTCGATGAAGCCGTCATAGTCCGGGCCTCTCACCCTTTCATGCCGCCATCCGACATAGAGGGGGTCGGCCAGCCTTTCCTGATTGCTCGTGCCGACATCGAGCAGGATCGGCAGGGTTTGATCGGGATGGATGCCGGCGCAGGCCGTGTAGAGGGCGAGCTTGCCGATCGGGATGCCCATGCCGCCAGCGCCCTGGTCGCCCAAACCCAGAATTGCGGTGCTTGTTCGGATAGCTGAGGAACAGGCCGCGCGGCTTGCGCCAGATCTCGCTGAAGCGCTGGCAGCCTTCGCCGACGGTCGGCGTATAGACGAGCGGCAATATCTCTTCGAGATTGCGCACGGTCAGTGCATGGAACAGCGTCTCGTTCGAATCCTGCAATTCGCGCAGGAAAGCATAGCGCTCGAAATCGGTCGCGAAAGCACGCAGGACCTTCAGCCGGCGGGATACTTGCTGGTCGAGCGTGCCGACTTGCGGTGGCAGCAAGCCATGCAAGTGGAACACGTCGCGCTCGGCATCGGTGAAGGCCGTACCTTTGTTGAGCAGGGGCGTGTTCATGAGATCGATGCCGGTCAGTCTGGTTTCGATCGGTGCGTTGTAGTCGGGCAGCTGCCCCATGGTGTCTCCGGCGGACATCGTCGATTCGCTGCCCTTTTATGGCCCGCGGCAGGCCCCGCACACCAGAGGCTATTCGCTGCGAATACCGATCGGGGCTTGATTCATTTTATGAGAATGAACAGAGAAGCTATTGAAAATAATTAATAATAATCCTTCGCACTCATGCGATGAGCGCCAACAAATGGCGAGCCGTAAAAAGGTCGAGATGCCCACCACCGACATTCTTGTACATCGTGATCTGGCTGTCTGATGATCGGCCGCGATGACGTCCGGTAGACAGATCGAAGAGATCGGCAACGATGTCGTCTCGCTTGATCAGACCCGTGGCAAGGGGACTCGCGATTTCGCCTGAGCCTTCGCAGCCCATTCGCGTATCGACGAAAATTTGTCCGGCCCGACGGGTGACATCGTCATCGGCTTCGCGCATGTCGGGCAGATAGGCGCCGATCAGATCGACATGAGCGCCGGGCTTGAGCAGGCTGCCATGTACAAGCGGCTCTGTCGCCATGGTGACGCATGAAATGATGTCGGCCTTCGGCAAAGCCGTGCTGAGATCCGGTACAACGGAAAGATTTGCAGGCAGATGCTGAAGCCTTCGGACCAGCGCTTCGGCCTTGTCGATGTTGCGATTCCAAATGAGGATGCGGGTAATGGATGGGCGTATCGCCAGATGCGCCATGATGACATGGGGCGCGAGACCGCCGGCGCCGACGACGAGCAGCGTCCGTGCATCCCGCCGTGCCAGGAAGTCGGCGCCGAGCGCCGAATCGGCCGCGGTCTTGCGGAAAGTCAGGGCAGCGCCATCGGCAATAAGAAGCGGCGCGCCCGTCTTGCCGCTGATCAGTACGACAAGGCCTTGTACGGAAGGCTGCGCCGGAGTGAGCGATGTGTTGTTGGGAAAGACTCCGACGAGCTTGACGGCAATCAATTCGCCGCTCGCCCAGGCAACCAGGGAAACGAATTTGTTGGCGCCGCTGTCGGCATCGCTCATCACGTCGGTGCGCATTTG
>VAZZ01000212.1:0-3609 GCA_005884715.1 Alphaproteobacteria bacterium
GCCCGCCAAGCGCTCCGGCTTCAGCCCCAATGTCATCGAAGGCAATCTCGGCAGGGTAAAGCCCATCCCGCATGCAGGTTCGGGAACGCCGCGCGCTGCGGTCGTGCCGGTCATGGGGCGGATCGCTGCCGGTGTGCCGATCTCGGCCATCCAGGATCATTCGCACAATATCACCGTTCCCCCTGAGATGCTGGGCTCGGGCGAGCACTTCGCCCTCGAGGTCAAAGGCGATTCGATGATCAATGCCGGGATCTTCGACGGCGATACCGTGCTCATC
Organism: Alphaproteobacteria bacterium; assembly: GCA_005884715.1. GTDB lineage: Bacteria > Pseudomonadota > Alphaproteobacteria > Rhizobiales > Aestuariivirgaceae > Taklimakanibacter. Next base: position 278 of record VAZZ01000212.1, read on the forward strand.
CGCAAGGGTGATGCTGCAACCAATGGCGACATCGTCGTGGCCCTCGTCGACAATGAGGAAGCCACATTGAAGCGCATTCGCAAGAAGGGCGACTCGATCGCGCTTGAAGCCGCCAATCCTGCCTATGAGACGCGCATCTTTGGTCCCGACAGGGTCAATGTGCAGGGACGGCTCGTCGGATTGATCCGGAAATATTGAAGTGCTTTACCTCTCACTGTGGGGAGCGGGTGAGAGATAAACTTTTCCAGACGACCTTCCCCCTCACCCTACCCTCTCCCCGCAGGGGAAAGGGAATTCACCACCACTTTGGCCCTTGTCAGTGCGGTTCAAGTGCGCCCTTCAATCTGCGCAAGAACGACTTCAGCGGTCATCAGATCCAAGTGACCGCCACCGGCATTCTTGAAGAATGTGATGTCATCCGGAGACCTTCGTCCAACAATTTTCCCTCCGGCAAGATCGTACAAGTCACCGAGCACATCCTCCTTGCGAATGGCCCCACTCGCAATCGGGCCGAGGATGTCGCCGACACCTTCGAAGGCGGTTTCGCGCCGATCGACAAAAATCAATGCGCGCCGCGCTGCCTCGTCATCTGCTTCACGCGTCTCAGGGGTATATCCGCCAACCAGGTCAAGATGCATTCCCGATCTTAGATTTGCGCCTTTGATCAGCGGGCCATGCGAGCGCGTACAAGTCGATATCACGTCCGCGATTTTCGTTGCGGCGTCCAGATCCAGAACTGCCTCGGCCTCAACCCCTTCGCGTACCAGGATGGCCGCAACCTCCTTTGCCCGCTCGCTCGTCCTGTTCCAGATCAACACGCGACGCAAAGACGGGCGCACGGCACGATGCGCCTGCACCAGCCGACGCGACATTTCGCCGGCTCCAACCACCAGCAGCGTGCTGGATCGGGGAGATGAAAGAAGCTTCGCACCCAGTGCGGAGTCAGCCGCAGTCCTCCAATAGGTGATCTCGGTTCCATCAAGCACCGCAAGCGGACGTCCGTTGGTACCATCAAACATGACGCAGACAGCCTGCACGGCTGGCAGCGTCCCGTGCTTTGGGTTCTCCGGGAAACTCGTGATGAGCTTACTGGCCATGAACCGGCCCCGATCGACGGCGTGCCGAACGAAGTAGTGGCCATTCTCGCCACCGAGAAAACCATCTTGAATTTCGATCTTCGGCCGGCGGTGCGCCACCTCAAGGGCGGTAATCAGGTGAGGAAATGTCAGTACGCGTCTGATTTCAGCTGCGTCCACAAAACGCATGCATCACCACCATTTCGGCGCTTCGAACTTCCCGGCCGCCTCTTCGATCGCATAGCCGACCTGGAACAGAGTTTTTTCGTCAAAGGGCTTGCCGATCAGCTGCAGGCCCATGGGCAGGCCCCTTTCCGACAGGCCGCCCGGCACCGAAATGCCCGGCAGGCCCGCCATGTTCACCGTCACGGTGAACACGTCGTTCAGATACATCTGCACCGGGTCGGTGATCTCGCCTGGCGCGAAGGCCGGTGACGGAGTTGCCGGCGTCAGCACCACATCGACCTTGCTCCACGCCCTGTCGAAATCCTGCTTGATCAGCGTGCGGACCTTCTGGGCGCGGACATAATAGGCATCGTAATAACCGGCCGAGAGAACATAGGTGCCGATCATCACGCGGCGCTGAACCTCGCGGCCAAAACCCGCAGCGCGGGTATTCTCATACATCGACACGATGTCATCGCCCGGGACCCTGAGGCCATAGCGCACGCCGTCATAGCGGGCGAGATTGGACGAAGCCTCGGCCGGCGCCACAATATAATAAGCGGGCAAAGTGTATTTGGTGTGCGGCAATGAGATCTCGATGATCTCGGCGCCCTGCTCTTTCAGCCACCTGGCGCCCTTGTCCCAAAGAGCATCGATCTCGACCGGCGTGCCGTCGACGCGATACTCCTTTGGGATGCCCACTCTGAGGCCCTTGATCGGCTTGCCGATGACGGCTTCATAATCGGGCACCGGCTGATCGACCGATGTCGTATCCTTGGGATCGACGCTCGCCATCGATTTGAGCAGAATCGCCGCATCGCGCACATCGCGCGCGATCGGGCCGGCCTGGTCGAGCGATGAGGCGAAAGCGACGACGCCCCAGCGCGAGCACCGCCCATAGGTCGGCTTGATGCCGACAGTGACAGTGAAGGCGGCTGGCTGGCGGATCGATCCGCCGGTATCCGTCGCGGTGGCGCCGGCGCAGATATGCGCGGCAACGGCTGTGGCCGATCCGCCGGACGAACCGCCCGGCACCAGCGCGGCATTGGAATTGCGGCGGCGCCAGGGATTGATCACATTGCCGTAATAGCTCGTCTCGTTGGATGAGCCCATGGCGAACTCGTCCATATTGAGCTTGCCCAGCATCACCGCGCCGTCACGCCACAGATTGCTGGTCACGGTTGATTCATAGGTCGGCTTGAAACCGTCCAATATGTGGCTTGCCGCCTGGGTGTGAACACCTTTGGTGGCAAAGAGATCCTTGATGCCGAGCGGTATGCCTTCCAAGGCACCCGCCTCGCCCTTGGCGAGGCGCGCATCGGAGGCGTCGGCCATCGCACGCGCTTGCTCCGGCGTCTCGACGATATAGGCATTGAGGATGCGGGCCTTGGACATCGCATCGAGATAGGCCTCGGTCAGTTCGCGCGAGGAGAAGGATTTCTTCTTCAAGCCGTCGCGCGCGGCGGAAATCGTGAGGGAGGTGAGTGAGATCATTGTTGTTCTCATTTCCCTCTCCCCTGTGGGGAGAGGGTTAGGGTGAGGGGGTATTACCAGTAGGACGAAGCATACGGAGGATTTCTTCAATCACGCCTTCAGAATCTGTAAGAACATCGGTGTTCCAAAATCGAAGAACAAACCCCGCTTTCTCCAGTTCTCTTGTCCTTTGATCATCGTATTGTCTCTGTTCAGAATGCTGTCCCCCATCAAGCTCAATAATCAGCTTTGCATCGATGCAGACGAAATCAGCTATGTAGTCTGCTATGGGGCACTGTCGGCGAAACTTCCACCCTTCAAGCTGCCGATTCCGCAAATGCCACCATAGGCGCCGCTCGGCATCGGTTTGTTCCTTCCTCAGTTTTCGGGCAAATTGTTTAAGCTCCATAGCCCCTCACCCGCTTCGCTGACGCTCGCGACCTCTCCCCACAGGGGAGAGGTAAGAATCCTTATTCCACCACCTTCGGGACCATGAAGAATTCGTCTTCCGCAGCCGGTGAGTTTTGGGTCACGTCCTTGGGATAGTGGCCGTCGGTCACAACGTCCTGGCGTTTCTTCATCTTCATGGCGACAACCGAGGTCAGAGGCTCGACGCCC
>VAZZ01000212.1:3616-4795 GCA_005884715.1 Alphaproteobacteria bacterium
AGGTCAGAGGCTCGACGCCCTCGACATTCACTTCGTTCAATTGCTCGATCCAGTGCAGGATCGAGTTGAGCTCGCCCTCGAGGCGCGGCACATCCTCATCGCTCACTTTGATGAGCGCCAGATGCGCGATACGCCGTACGGTTTTCTGATCGACCGACATTGCTCATCTCTTTTGAGGAAACAGGAGGGCTCAATAACACCAGCTTAGTTGCGGAGCAACGGGCTCTTCTGGCGCCCCATTTCGTCGAAATTCTCATCCTTGAGCCAGGCCTGGAACCTTGCCGTCATTTGGGGCCACTCTTTGTCGATCATCGCATACCAGGCGGTGTCGCGGTTGCGGCCCTTGACGATCAGATGCTGGCGGAAGATGCCCTCATAGCTGAAACCGAAACGCTCGGCCGCCTTGCGCGAAGGGGCATTCAGCGAATGGCATTTCCATTCCAGCCGGCGCACCCCCAGATCGTCGAAGCAATGGCGCATCATCAGATAGATCGCTTCGGTCGCCTCGCGCGTCTTCTGCAAGTGAGGCGACATCCAGATATGCCCGATCTCGATCACGCCATTGGCCTTGTCGAGGCGCATGAAGGCCCCCATGCCGGCGGCCTTGTCGGTGTCGCGCCTGATGAAGGCGTAGAACCAGGGATCGCGGCTTTCCTCCTGCTTTGCGAGCCAGGCCTGGAAGGTGTCGAAATCGGCGAAGGGGCCGTATCCCATATAGGTCCAGACCGCGCCTTCGGGATCGCTCGTCGCAAAAGACTCGTATAGATCGCGGCCGTGGCTCGCTGCCACCACCGGCTCGAGCCTGACCCAGCGGCCGAAAAGCGGACGCAGGTCGGGCGCAAGTCCAGGCGGCAGAGGATCGACAATGGGTCCGATAGGTCGTTTGCGGTCTGACATGGGGAGAGCTTATGTCCGGGTTTGCGAAGAAGCGCAATTCCCGCATAAACTCTGGGCTAATGACAAGAAAACGCTTGGATTCCGTCGATGTCGTGATCATCGGTGCCGGTTGCGGCGGGGCGGCCTGCGCCTGGCAACTCAAACGCCAGGTCCCTCACGTCAAAGTCGTCTGCCTCGAACGAGGCGGCTGGCCGGATCAGCGCCGGATGCCGGCCTCAACCATGCAATGGCAGCGCGCCATCATGGAGGACTGGGCTTCCGCTCCCAATCTGCGCCTGAAGG
>VAZZ01000213.1 GCA_005884715.1 Alphaproteobacteria bacterium
CGCAGAACAGCACATTCTGCTTGAGCGACCGGCCGGCGCCGGAGACGCCAGATTTCGCATCGATGATGAGGTCCGATGCATCGATGAGGCCGGCCTTGACCAGCGGCAGGATCATGAGAAGGGCGGCCGTCGGATAGCAGCCCGGACAGGCGACCAGGCGCGCCTTTTTTATGTCGGCGCGATAATGTTCGGTGAGGCCATAGACGGCGTCCTTCTGCAGATCCAGCGCCTGATGCGGGCCGCCATACCATTTCTCATAGACCGCAGCATCGCGCAGGCGGAAATCTGCCGACATGTCGATCACCTTGAGGTGCTTCGGCAGCTCCTTGATAACGGCCTGGCTCGTCGCATGCGGAAGCCCGCAGAACACGGCTGCGATCTTCGACCAGTCGGCTTCCTCATTTTTGATGAGGGTGGGCAGCTTGAGATGGCTGAGATGAGGGAATACCTCGGCCATTGCCTTGCCGGCATGCGAATTGGCCGTCAGCACCGCGATCTCGACGCCTGGATGACGGGCGGCCAGGCGCACCAGATCGGAACCGGTATAGCCCCAGGCCCCGATGACGCCGATCTTGATCCTGGCCATGAATCTGCTCCTTATTGCGTTGGCGCTGATTTAAGCCACGCGCACGCTTTGTAAAGAGCATAGATCAGCCATCGAATCCCGCGAAGCCTACATCGTCGGGGTGGCAAAGAAGCAGATCACGCCATAGCGGGGCGCAGCGCGGTCGCGGTCATAGATGCAGGCATAAAACGCATGAGTGGCCGTTGGCGGACTTTGAATGCGACTCCAGGGCACGACGGCATCGACGGGTGTCTCGGCCGCGGGATTGACGGTGCGCGCCTGATCGATCGTCATCTTCAGCCGGTAGCCTTCCGCCACTTCGCTGACCCATTCAGAATCAACGGGCGCGCAATCATGGCCTCCGCAGCAATTCGATTGATAGACGGGATCAGCTGTCGAACTATACCAGTCGTGAGCGAGAACCGCGTGCGAGCCGACAAAAGAAAAACACACTGTCGCAAGCGAGGCGCATAAGGCACACAGTCTGTTCATCATCATCCTGCTCCGCAATCGAAGCCGTCGCCCTTCCTTGCTGGCAGCAAGGCTGGTGTGCAGGCGGTGCGGCTGCGTCGAACGGTCGGCCGTGTCGGTGCGCCGGCGCCAGCGCTTGATGGTCGTCTCATAAACACCAAGCTCGGCCGCCATTTCGGCGACCGAGACCGTGCTCGCTTGAATGTAGGCTCGCGTCTTTGGCGTCGTCGTGGCATTGGCATGCAGCTTCAGGTTCATGGACCGAGCCTCCTGCGCAAAAGAGCAATGCCCAATTCTACACCGATTCGCTGCCAATCTTCCGGGACCAAACACGTGAGCCAGGACTGTCATGATGTGCTGAACATCAATCGCGGCGGGTTCCGCAAATTCCTATTTGGTTTCTATAGGCCGAAGTGGCGTGGCGTGAAAGGAAGCCCACCTGTCGATTCGGGGGCGATAGCAATACTGCAAACGAGGGGCGCGATCACGACGCGGCATGCGTATATCGCCTCGAATGGAATTCGCGACTGTCTCGAATTGGGATTCCACCAGCGCCTATGTTGCCGAATGACGGGTGGCCTATAGGCCGAATGGGTAGGTATCAGGTACCCGTGCCGCCTCCCGCACCATCGGCAAGGGTGTCACGGCTGTGGTCTCATCGAACCAAACATAAGCGTCGAACTGGCGGGGCAACGATGCGTCGGCATAATGGCTCGTGAGTTCGGTTTCGGGCCTGTAGATCACGCCGATGAAGCGCTGCAATCGCGGCTTGCCGAGCGGCTCGCGCCATGAGGCGCCGTCAGGCATGTCGAGAAGAAAACGCGGCTTTCCCGCATCGTGAAACAATCTTTCGCAGCTTTCGCTAAGGGACGGCAGCACCTGCTTCACTTCCATAGGACCGCCCCAGTCAGTCGCGCAGGCAACCGTTCCTCGATGGGTGCCGAAGCCGATCAGTGCCACTTCATCACCGAAGCGCTCGCGGCAAACCTGGCCGATATTGCGCTCATCGCGGACCTGACCCATCTCCGTGTGGCGGGCATCGCCGATATGCGAATTGTGGGCCCAGACCACGGCCTTGGAAGCGGATCCATTCGCCGCGAGGATATGCTCGAGCGTGCCGAACATATGGCGGTCGCGCAAATTCCAGCTTTCCGCGCCGCCATAATACATGATGCGATAATATTTCTCGGCCGAAGCTATCAGCTGCGCGCTTTGGGCCGCATCGAGGAACTCTTCGCCGTCCGAGGTCGAATACTCCAGCTGCTTGCGCAGCAGATCACGGCATTGCGCCACAACATCTTCTTCACATTTGCGGTAGTTCTGCGACAGCACGGCACGGCCATAGGTCGTGGGCTCGTTCTGCCATGGCGTCAGGCAGCCATAGCGTTGGCGCGCCACCTCCGCCGATTGCGGATCGACTCTCTCCAAATAGGCCAGAACGGAAGCAATCGAATCGCTCATATTGTAGATGTCGAGGCCATAGAAGCCGGCGCGCGCGCGGGAATCGTTGACGGCTTCGTTGCGATCGCGCAACCAGTGCAGAAAGGCCTGGACGTCGGTGTTGCGCCACATCCAGGTCGGAAAGCGGCGAAAGGGAGGTTTGCCCGCACGCGATGCCGGCCGCAAGCGCACTTCGCGATCTATCCTCGCAGCGTCCGGCCAATCCGCTTCCACCGCTACGATCGTGAAGTCGAAATTTTCGATCAGATGCCGGGTTATCGCGGCGCGGGCTCGATAGAACTCGGCGCTTCCGTGGCTTGCCTCGCCCAGCAAGACAACGCGGCGATCGCCAAAGCGGTCGAACATCGCGCCGAAGGCAGGATCTTCGAAATGCGGCAGTTCCTCGGCGGCCGCCGCGATCATGCCTGGCAGGGAGCGACCGCGCAGGACTCTCGCTGCCGTGGCGCCGGCCTCATCCGCCCATCCTTGTTCGCCCACCAGCGGAACGAACATGACGCCGCCAAGATCCTCCTGGTCGAATTTCCCGCCGCTAGTCCGCGTGATCCGCATGAGACGCTGTGAGCGTGGCCTTTCGCCGACCGGAATGATCAACCGCCCGCCAATATCGAGCTGCTGCTTCAGGGCTTCCGGAATCCTGGGTCCGCCGGCCGCGACCAGGATCGCATCGAAAGGAGCGGCTTCGGGCCACCCCTTGGTGCCATCGCCGGTGCGAATCTCGACATTGGTATAGCCGCCTGCCTTCATGCGCCGTCTTGCCGTCTCGGCAAGCTTGTCATGACGTTCGATGGTGAAGACCTTGTCGACCAGAAGGCTCATGACGGCTGCCGCATAGCCGGATCCGGTGCCGACTTCGAGCACGCGATCGGCCGGCTCGAGCTCAGCCGCTTCGATCATCCGGGCAACAATAAAGGGCTGCGATATCGTCTGGCCTTCGGCGATGGGAAGAGGGGCATCTTCGTAGGCGAATTCCTCGAAACCGGTTTCAACGAAATTCTCGCGCGGCACGGTACGCATGGCTTCGAGGACCCGTTCATCGCTCACGCCGCGGCGTGCGATATGGACGTCAACCATCCGATGACGGGCATGGTCAAGATCGAGCATTACGGCCTCTCGCAGGGAAAGTCCGAAATATGGCGAAAAGTTCCCTCAACCGGCGTCAAGCGCGCCGAATGACGAGCCCCGTAATTCAGACCGGACCGCTTTGAGTATGCTCGCCGCCAGGCCGCGAAATATCTCCAAGGGCCTGGCCGGTCTTGGCCCGTGCTCCGGTCAAGGCCAGATCGCCAAGCGATACGATTCCAACGAGACGCTTGTTCCGGTTGACCACTGGCAGGCGACGCAACTGGATGTCGCCCATATTCGCAAGGACGTCCTCGGTTTCCTCATCGTCATAGCAATATTTGACTTCATGGCTCATGATCTCGGCCACCGGCGCGTCGGGACCGCGACCTTCAGCCACGGCACGAACGGCAATGTCACGATCGGTGATCATCCCGACAAGCCTGTCTTTTTCGCTGACCGGAAGCGCCCCGGCATCGATCTCGGCCATCATCAAGGCCGCTTCCTGAATGGTATCGTCCGGACTGGCGAGAAGAACATCGGTGCTCATGCACTCACGTATCTTCATTGTTCCCTCCTCATGGCAGGATGAAGAGGGAACGTAATCCCCTGCTCTCAGTTCCAATCAAGAGGTGAACATTTCCCTCTCAGGCGGCTGGGAAACCCAGAGGAGCTTGATCATGAAAATAGGTGATTGCATGAGCACCGTCGTCCAGATCGCCAATCCAGATGAGACGATCGAGACCGCCGCCCGCATGATGGCGAAGATCGATGCCGGCGCCATTCCGGTCGGCGAAGCTGACCGGCTGGTCGGAATGATAACGGATCGCGATATCGCCATACGCGCAGTGGCTGAGGGGCTTGGACCCGGAACGGCCATCCGGACTGTCATGAGTTCCGACATCAGATATTGCTTCGAGGACGAGGATGTTGGGCACGTTCTTAAGAACATGGGGGACATCCAGCTTCGCCGTCTGCCGGTTCTCAA
>VAZZ01000021.1 GCA_005884715.1 Alphaproteobacteria bacterium
CACCAGGCGGATGCGTTTCATGCCGAGACGATCGAGGAATGTGCGGATCTTCTTCGCATGGGCAAGCGAGAGATGCGCATCATAGACAAGCGCATCGTCTTCATCGGTGAGCACATAGCTCGCCGTGCCGAGCGAGAAGCCGCCGTCGTCGAGCCAGTTCTCGCCGTCAGAATGAAGCCGCACATTGGCAATGCGCCCATCATAGAAGGCATAAGCGAAGGGCAAGGGCTTCAGCACGCGTAAGTGTGCTACGGGATTGATTTCGATCATTGGGGCATCGGATGAGGAAAGGCAAAGTGGTTTTCGGATGAATCCGATGCGAAATCAATAGACTTGCGCCTGTTCAACAATTGGGAGGCTGATCAGCGCTAGGCCAGTGTCCTGTGCGTTTCCAGTTCGTCATAGGCTCTCTGGATGCGGATGAACATGGCATTCATGTATTCGCCGACTTCTTTCGGCACATCCTTGCTGGCGAGCTTGTCGGGGTGATAGAGCCGCGCTTTGGCGAGATAGGCGGCGCGCACTTCGCCCGGATTGGCGGCGGGATCGACGCCCAGCGTGTGATAGGGATCGAAAGTGGCGGACCCGTTCGCCCGTCTGAACAGGTGATCGGTGCGCGGCAGGTCGATGGCGGAAATGGTCGCGATGGCGCGCTTGGCGATCATCGTCATCGGGTTGTCGCGCATTTCGAAATCGATAAACGTGTCGGGATTGTTGAGGAGGTCGCGCAATTTCTGTGCCTGCCCCAGGAAGACATGACCGTTGAAGATAGCACCGGAAATGAGTGTCACGGTGACCGCGACACGATGCCGTTCTGCTTCATTCGATCCAAACATGGGCGATGCCTTCCGGTATCAAATATCCCGGAGAGATTGCCCGAGCGGGGCCTAGAGAACTATTATAATTGTCGTTAAAATTTAATCGGTTTGGTTTACGCCGCCGCGGCCCGGCCGCTTCTCATATAGCCATCAAGCCACGCCGTGCGATAGCCATCCTGTTGCCAGAGCACGGGAAAATAGCTCTCGTCCATTTCCGTCGATTGTGCCTTCTTGTAGCGCGAGTAAATGTAACTGATTTGGTGCGGGTGAAATTTTGCTGTGGACGATATGCAATGGGCAATGACCGAGCGGCGCGGGTTGGCGCCCTTGTTGTCACGCGAGCCATGCCAGGTCCGGCCATGGTGGAACACTGCGGTGCCCGCCGGCACTTCGATGGGAACGATCTGGTAAACCGAGATGCCGGCCGCTTTCGCCGCCGGACGCAGATCGGCGAGTGCGTCGTCGGGCGCATGGAACTGCTTGATCGGCGGTGAGATCGGCCACAGATGCGAGCCCTTCACATGTTCGATCGTGTCCTGGACGGCTTTGGTGTCGTCGAGCGTGATCCAGCATGTCATCATCTCGCCTGGAATGATCCAGCCATTATAGGAATCATCCTGATGGAAACCGAGCGGCTTGCCGCCTGGCGGCTTCCAGATGACGTTGTCCTGGCCGATGCGGGCGCCGGGCCAGCCACGCAACCTTGCACACGCTTCGCCGATATCAGCCCGCAGAACGATCGAGGCGATAGTCAGATCGGATTTCCAGCCATTGCAGATCTGCCGCGTCAGGTCCTCACGGTCGCGGCCGAGCCGCCAGTTCCATTCATCGGGATAGAGGCCGGTCTCGAAGGTGCCCGAGAACATCGGCTCGAAACGGGCCTGCGCCGCCCTGATCTCGTCGGGGTTCAGCGCGCCTTCGACCGCGCCGAGAGTGCAGCAACACCTGAGAAAGTAGCGGCAATGCCGAGCCAGCGAAGATAGGCGATCTTTTCGCGCAAGAAAATCCAGGCGAGGAGGATGGTAATGGCGCCCGACGCCGAGCCGCAGACGGTCGCAAGCTCGGGCTGAGCCGTCTTGCCGGCGGCGAACAGAAGCGAGACGGCAAGGGCGTCGAGGAATGCCATCAAAGCGAGGAGCGGCAGATGTGGGATCTGGCCGCGGATGCCGCCTCTGGTGAGGAACAGGAGAGGCAGTGTCACGGCCGTGCCGGCAAGACGAGAGATCCATGCCGCCTCGATCTCACCGAAAAGGACCGCTGATCTTTGTCCGGAAGAAGAGTCCGGTGGCGCCCCGTTGCCTCCCGCTCCTCGCCGGCAGGCTCGCCGAGTGCGACAAGCAGCGCACCGCCGAGGATGAGCGCGACGAAGATAAGCTGGATCGGCGTTGGCACAGTGCCGAGTGCCGCCGCCACGAGCACGCTGGTCGCGGGATAAGACATGGTGACGGGCACCGCGAGCGATACCGGTCCGGACGCGATGGCAGCGAAGAGACAGAGCGTGGCGAAGGCATAACCTGCGCCGGCGAACAGGGGCCACCAGATGACGCTTTGCTGAAAGGCCGGGAACTCGCCGAAGGCCCAGAGCCAGAGGGTGATCAGAGCGAGGCCGATGGCAGTCACGGTGGCGGTGACCTGGATCGGCCCGATGGCGCGGCTCACCTTACCGGCAAGGAAATCGAGCGTACCCCAGCACAGAGCCGCCAGCGAACCGAGCAGGACTGGATTCATCGGACTGCCGTCAGATGCTGTCGGCGCCGACCAGATCCTGGCGCGCCGTCTCGAGATGTCTCGTGATGAGATCGGCGGCGGTCGCTGGATCACGCATCTTGAGCGCTTCGAAGATGGCACGATGCTGCTGGTTATAGATGTCGATCTTCTCCTTGACGAGGATGATCTGCTTCATCTGCTCCCACTGTGCGTGGTTCCTGACGGTATTGATATGCTGGTAGAGACGGTAGAGCAGGGGATTGCGCGAACAGCGCGCCAGCGCCAGGTGCAGTTCCGAATCAAGCTTGGTGAAGAGGTCCTGATCGCTATTCGCCGCTTCGATTCTGACCAGGATGCTTTCGATGGCGTCGAGGTCGCGCGACGAGGCGTGCAGCGCCGCAAGTCTGGTCATCGAGGGTTCGATCGCCATTCTGGCTTCGATGAGCTGGAGCGGCGAGATGAGGTCGGTCACATCCGACATCGCATCCTGCACCGGCCCCTGATAGCTGACGAAGGCGCCGGAGCCGACACGCCGCACCACGAGGTTTTTCTGCTCGAGCTGGTCCAGCGCCTTGCGGATGGTGGAGCGCGCCGTGCCGAAGGCGACGGCAAGCTGGCGTTCCGGTGGCAACTGGTCACCGTCGTTGTAGACGCCGCTTTCAATCGCCCGCTTCAAGCGCGAGGTGATCGAATTGGCGCCTCGCGTGGCGACCAGCTGAGGGTCTTCGCCCTCCGCCTCGAGGCTGCTTCGCGACTTGGTAAGGTCGTCTTGTAAGTCCGATGTCATGGGTCTCAATTGGTTGTAATTGGCAAAAATTGGTTTGCAATCGGTCTGAAATTGTGGATCATTATGCCAGAACCGTGGGCTTTGTCCCAAAAAAATCAATCAAACCGGTTCAGCCCAATCTGGTTCGGCTGGGATTCTGAAGAGGAAGACGAAGATCATGGCAGTTCCGTCCGGTGTGAAATATGCGATCATCGGGGCCGGTATTCACGGTCTCTCGACCGCCTATCATCTGGCGCTCAAGCTCAAGGAAGCCGGCAAGGGCTCCGGCAAGGATATACTGGTCGTCGACAAGACGTCGATCGCCGCCGGCGCTTCCGGCATTGCCTGCGGTGTCGTCCGTAACAACTATTATCAGCCGGCGATGCGCGAGCTCATGGCGCATTCGGTTTCGGTCTGGGAGAGCGATCCCAAGGCCTATTCCTATCACCCGGTCGGCTACATGCAGATTTCGCCTGAGATCATGCACCAGCAGGTCGGCACCATCTATGAGCAGCAGAAGAACATCGGCTATTCCTTGACCTTCATCGAAGGCGAGAAGGATTCGATGAGCTATATGAAAGGCCTGTTCGACGACTGGCAGGCCAAGGGCATCACTTCCGTCCTGCATGAGAAGAAGGGCGGCTACGCCAACAACACCGCCTCGATCTATGGCCTCGCCTCGAAGGCCGAAGCCGAGGGCGTGCGCATCATGACCGGCATCACCGTGACCGGCTTCGAATTCGGCAGCAATTCGCAGGCGGTGACCGCGCTCAACACCAATAAGGGGCGCATCGCCTGCGATTATGTCGTGGTCGGCGTCGGGCCCTGGGTCAATCAGGTCTGGAACATGCTGGATCTGCCGCGAACCGTCTCGATCAAGGGGCGCGACGGCAAGATGCATGACGGGGTGCGCATGTGGAAATACTGGTGCCTCGAGGAGGGCACGCTCGGCGTCGATCCTAATATGCACAAGATGAATGACGGCAAGATGCCGCCCGTTATCCATGTCGATACCGACGCGCCGCTCTATTCCGATGTCGACGGCAGGCTCCTCACCGACAAGTTATGGGGCCTCTATTACAAGCCCGATTTCAATTTCGGCGGCATCCAGGGCGGTGCCTCGCCCTATAAGGTCGAGGGTGAACCCGACAAGGTCGCGATCGATCCCTATGGCCCCGATTCACCCGATTTCATCGTCGGTGACGATTTCATCGAGACCTGGTGCTCGATGCTGGCGCATTGCCAGAAGCGCTTCGAGGGCAAGATCGGCGTCTACAAGAAGGACGAGAGATCCGGCGGCCTTGGCTGCTTCACGCCCGATAATTTTCCGGTCTTCGACGTATTCCGCGACAATGTCTTCGTCATCGCGGATTCGAACCACGGTTACAAGATGATCGGCGTCGGCAAGCTCGCCGCCCAGGAGATCGTGGGCGAGAAATCGCAGCTCCTCGAACCCTTCCGCTTCTCGCGCTACGCTGAGGGCAAGCTCCACCCGGTATCCAACAGCCCCTTCCCGTGGAGTTGATGGCCCGGGCAGTGCTTTTAAATTTACCAACCCGGTTTTGTCGCGTTAGGCTCGGCCGCAAGCGCAACCAAGAACCGGAAAGCGACATAGAGGGAAACGCCACATGACGGACTATGAGAAATTCATCAAAACCGATGGCCGCGACGAGCTGATCAAGCAGGTTCGCAAGAAGATCGACCTGCTCGGCATCGAATATCTCTATCTGCAATTCGTCTCCGTCACCGTCCGCATCATGGGCAAGGGCATCCCGGCCGATCACTGGGAGAACGTCGCGAATGGCGGTTTCCAGCTCGTCTATGGCGCGACCGTCAATCTGTTTCTCAATCGCCGCGGCGAATATCTGGGCTACGGCCCTGAGGCGGCCGAGCTTGTCGGCGTGCCCGAGCCCGAGACTTTCNNNCACGCTGTTCCGCAACCGCGAGGAAAGGGAAAACCCCGGCGGCAATCTGACGTCGGATTGCCGCGGCAATCTGCGTCGCATCCATGACCAGTTCGAGAAGGATCATGGGCTGCGCATGCGTCACGGCACCGAGCCCGAGATGATGTGGCTCAAGAAGGACGACAACGGCAATCCGAACGGCGGCTATTCCAATCCCTATTGCTATCACATCGATCAGTTCGAGAGCCTGCGCCCGGTCTATATGCGGGTGATCGAATATGGCCGGAAGATGGGCCTCGACATGATCCAAGGCGATCATGAGGACGCGCCCGGCCAGCTCGAGCTCAATTTCAATTATGACGATGCGCTGCGCACCGCCGACCGTCTCACCACCTATCGCCAGATCTGCGCGCAAGTGGCGCGTGAATTCAACATCATCGCCTGCTTCATGTGCAAGCCCTTCATGGGCGTGTCGGCCAATGGCTGCCACCACAATATTTCCCTTTGGAAGGGCGGGAAGGACGAATTCAAGGTGCTCGGTAACGACGCGAAGAACCTGCCGGGCTTCGAACACAACTATATGTATCGCCGCGGCGGCACCAACACCTTCATGCCGGAGACAACCAATGCGCAGCTCCCCGGCAAAGTAGGCCTCAATGTGATTGGCGGCATCGTGAAGCATCTCGACGCGCTGACCGCCATCGGCTGCTCGACGGTCAATTCCTACCGCCGCCTATGGGATACAGGCTTCTGGGCGCCGGTCTTTGCCGACTGGGGCTTCCAGAACCGCACCACGGGCTTGCGCGTCTCGGCGCCTGGCCGATTCGAATACCGCGCCGTCGACTCGATGGTTAACCCCTACATCATGGCGGGTGCGATCCTCAAAGCCGCCGATGACGGGATCAAGAACAAGATCGATCCGGGCCAGCCGGAAGAGCGCAACATCTATGCCGCCATGGAAGCCGGCAAGCAGGTGCGCAAGCTGCCGATGACGCTGGGCGATGCGCTCGCGGCCCTGAAGAAGGACGATGTCATCAAGTCGGCGATGCCGGGCGAGATGCACCGCCTCTATGACGAATATAAACGCGATGAATGGGAGCGCTTCCTCCACACATCGACGCAATGGGATCTCGATACTTACCTCAATTGCTTGCCTTGAATTCTGCCCGCGCTCTTAGGGACGCGCGGGAACTGAAACGGAAGGAGACTGACATGTGTGGGATAGCAGGGCTCATCCACCGCAACGGATCGGGGAACATCGGTCAGGAAATGACCCAGATGCTTCAGTCGCTCAAACATCGGGGACCCGATTCGACCGGCTATGCGATCTACGGCACGCCGGGGCGCAATGAATTTGTGATGCGCTTCAAGGTCGCCGAGCAGGAAGATATGGCGAAGG
>VAZZ01000214.1 GCA_005884715.1 Alphaproteobacteria bacterium
CACCCTGGTCCTCATATTTGAACACGACCAGGTCTTCCGGCTTCACGCCCGCCTCGATCACCTGCCAATATTCATTGTAGGTCATGGTCGAGATGCAGTCGGCCTGCTTCTGCAGAAGCGGATCGACATTGAAGCCTTGCTTCAGCACAGTGACGCCATCAGCGCCGCCGGTGGTCGGGATGCCGAGCTGGCTCATCCAGGACAGGAAGGGATATTCATTGCCCGAGAACCACACGCCGAGCGTCTTGCCCTTGAAGTCTTCCGGCTTGGTGATGCCGGTTTCCTTCCGGCAGGTGAGCATCATTCCCGAACGCTTGAACGGCTGCGCAATATTGACGAGCGGCACACCTTTCTCGCGCGAGGCGAGCGCCGAAGGCATCCAGTCGATGACGACATCGGCACCCCCGCCCATGATCACTTGCGGCGGCGCAATATCGGGTCCGCCCGGCTTGATCGTCACATCAAGGCCGGCATCCTTGTAGAAGCCCTGCTTCTCAGCCACGTAGTAGCCGGCAAACTGGGCCTGCGTCACCCATTTGAGCTGGATCGTCACCGCCTCGGCATAGGCCGAGGCCGTTCCAGCCATCAATGCCGCGGTCGCCGCCGCGCCCATCAGAAATTTCTTCATGCTGAACGTCTCCTCTTTCTCCCTGTTTGCGCGCAATCAACCCGTAAAAGGCCGAACCGGCGATGGCTGCAACAGCGATCTCGGCCCAAACCATGTCGAGGCTAAATCGGGCGACCTCGGTCGAAATGCGAAAACCCATGCCGACAATGGGGGTTCCGAAGAATTCCGCTACGATGGCCCCGATCAGAGCGAGAGTCGAGTTGATCTTGAGCGCATTGAAAATGAAGGGCATCGCCGCGGGCAGTCTGAGCTTGATGAGCGTATCGAAATAGGATGCGCCATAGGAGCGCATCAGATCGCGCTCGAGATGGCCCGACGCCTCAAGGCCGGTCACCGCGTTCACCAGCATCGGGAAGAAGGTCATGATGACCACGACGGCGGCCTTGGACTGCCAGTCGAAGCCGAACCACATGACCATGATCGGCGCCACGCCGACAATTGGCAACGCGGCGAAGAGATTGCCGAGCGGGAGGAGCCCGCGCCTCAGGAAGCCCCAGGCATCGCACAGGATCGCCACCAGAAAGCCGGCGAGCGAGCCGATCGCCCAACCAGCCAATACGGCGCGCAGGAAGGTCTGGATGAAATCTGCCTTGAGCGTGGCAAACGACGTGGAAAATCTGACCCAGATATCCGAAGGTGCGGGCAGAAACACGGGGGAAATACCGAAACCTTTCACGACGAGCTGCCAAAGCAGCAGGAGTGTCAGGCCGAAGATTGCCGGCACAGCGAGATTGCGGAAGCGCGTCGCCACTGGGGATAAGGTCGAAATCCCGGACAGTGCATCATTGCCGATCCAGACGAGGGCCCACAGCACGAGTACGCTGATCCAGAACAGAACGCCCGGCTTCACCGTCACCAGATGCGCCATCAGCCACAGCAAAGCGCCCGAAACGGCAAGCGTTGCGATCACGGCGAGCGGGTTACGGTGCAGGGCGGCGATCATGTCTCAGCCCCCATGGCGCGCGCGACCCGGCGCTCGATGAAGCCCACTAACCAAACGAGGCCCGACGACATTACGGCCGCGGCGACGAGCGCGCCCCAAATCTGCTGCGTCTGGCCGTAGTAGGAGCCGTTGAGAAGTCTCGCTCCGATGCCGGCCTGAGCGCCGGTCGGCAACTCGGCGACAATGGCGCCGACCAGCGCAATGGCAATCGCAACCTTGAGCGAGGTGAACAGGAACGGCACCGCCGAGGGCCAGCGCAATTTCCACAGGACCTGCGATGTGCTCGCATTGTAGGTGCGCATGAGATCGAGTTGCATCGGATCGGGCGATGTCAGCCCCTTCACCATCCCGATAGTGACGGGGAAAAAGCACAAATACATCGAGATCAGCGATTTGGGTAGGAGACCGGTGAGCCCGATCGAGCCCAGCACAACGATGATCATCGGCGCAATGGCGAGGATGGGAATGGTCTGCGAGGCAATGATCCACGGCAAGAGGCTGCGGTTGAGCGCCTTCACATGAATGATGGCTATGGCAAGCGCTACGCCGAGGATCGTGCCGAGCACGAAACCCAGCAAGGTGGAGGACAGCGTCACCCAGCAGTGATAGAGGAGCGACCGCGGCCGCCAGGGTTCGACGGTGAACACCGTATTCCACAATTCGGCGAGCACCTGATGCGGGGCCGGCAGGACCGGGCGCGGCAGCGACCAGGAAATCGACAGCGTGTTGAGAAGCCCGCCGCCTGCCGCATCGATCAGCGGCTGGGTGAGCACCTTGTTCATCGGGACCGCCGCCGCATACCAGATCACAATCGTGATCAGCACGATGATCGCGACCGGCAGCGTCGAACCTGCAGCAAGCGCAGCTGGCAGCGACGGTCTGGACGCGGTGGCAACGAGGGTCATGCAACGAGCTCAATCATCATAGCTGTGCCCCTGCCTCAAGCCCTCGCGCACGCGATGCGCCACTTGCAAGAATTCCGGCGTCTCGCGGATATCGAGCGTGCGGTTTTTCGGAAAATTCGTCTCGATCACATCGATGATGCGCCCTGGGCGCGGCGACATGACGACGATCCGGCTCGACAGGAAGACGGCTTCTGGAATGGAATGGGTGACGAAGACCACAGTCTTCCTCGTGCGCCCCCACAATTCGAGAAGCTGCTGGTTAAGCTTGTCGCGCACGATCTCGTCGAGCGCGCCGAAAGGCTCATCCATCAGGAGCAGTTTGGGATCGAAGGCGAGTGCTCTCGCGATCGAGACGCGCTGCTGCATGCCGCCCGACAACTGCCAGGGGAATTTCTTCTCGAAACCATTGAGATTGACGAGATCGAGATTGAGCTGGATGCGCCGGGCCCGCTCCGTCGCCCCGAACCCCATGATTTCGAGCGGCAACCCCACATTGCGCTCGATAGTGCGCCAGGGATAGAGCGCCGGCGCCTGGAACACATAGCCATAGGCCCGCTTCCGACGGGCCTCATTGGGCGTCATGTCATTGACCGAGATGACCCCGTCGGTCGCCTGTTCGAGATCGGCGATCACGCGCAGCAAGGTCGTCTTGCCGCAGCCCGACGGCCCGATGAAGGACACAAAATCCCCGTCATGAACGGTTAGCTTAACTTTCGACAGAGCCTAGGCCGGCCCGTCGGCCGTTTCGAATGTCAAGCTCAGGTCGCGCGCCTCGATTACGGACGCTGCCGCCATTCAACCTCCCCTGATCGATTTTCTTTAAGACTCGTTGGAAATGATGCTAAGCGCTCTTGACCATTTGATCAAGAATTAACACCATCGGCCATGGCGGAACCCCAGCCAAAGACCCAAACCAAAACCCGCATCCAGGCGATCAATGAGGATATCATACTCAGCGCGGCGCTTGAGGTGTTTTCTGCCTTTGGCTACCGGGGCTCAACCGTCGACCAGATCGCCGAGCGGGCCGGGATGTCGAAGCCCAACCTTCTCTATTATTTTCACCGCAAGGACGACATCTACCGCGCCGTCCTGGAAAAGACGCTGGCCCAGTGGCTCACCCCCTTGCGCGGCCTCGACCCCAATGGCGAGCCTTTGGCCGAGATCGCCCGCTATATCCGCGCCAAGATGGCCATGTCGCGCGACAATCCCAAGGCATCGAGGCTCTTCGCCAATGAGATGCTGCATGGCGCACCTGCCATTGGCGACTTCCTATCCGGTCCGATGAAAGTCCTGGTGGATGATACGGCGCGGATCATCAAGACATGGATCGCCAAGGGCCAGATCGCCGCCATCGATCCCTATCATCTTATCTTCAGCATCTGGGCGATGACCCAGCATTATGCCGATTTCGACATCCAGGTCCGCGCGGTACTGGGTGCCGACAGCGAACATTTCGCCGATGCCGAGACGACGATCATCCGGCTGATCCAAGATGGACTCAAACCCAGGTCCTAGTTACATCGACCGGCCATCGAACTCCATCACCGGAATCCGGGCGAGATCGACACCCTCGAGGCAGCGGATATTCACATAGGCCATGCGTTCGCTTTTATCGGCTGTATCGTCGGCAAAGGGATGCACGCCGCAGGTGCGGCAGAAGCGATGTACGATCGCATGCTTGTTGAATGTATATTTCTGCAAATCGGTTTCGGGCGAGAGCAGGCTCAGTCTGTCGCGTGGCACCGCGATGAGGAGTGCTCCCTTGCGCGAACAGATGGAGCAGTTGCAATTGACCGCGCCGGCCGAGAGATCGCCCTCGATCTCGAAGATGACCTTGCCGCAATGACAGCTCCCCTTGTAACGCATGATGGTCAGGCCGGAACCCGTCCTATGAGACGGAAGAACGTATTCGACGTGACCATCACGTTGGGATCAGCAAGATGATGCTCAAGCGACGCCATGTCACTTTCGAGCTCACGCTGCGTGACGAAGCCTTGAGTGATGAGCTTGTCACGGACATTGTTGATGAAATCGCGCAGGATGGGCCGGCGACCCGGCGGATAGACATGCAGCACCGCATCGACGCGGATATCTTTTACACCTGCACCACGAAACAAGCGATGCGTGCGCCGGCCGATGAACAGATCGATCTTTTGCCCAGCCGCGTGCGCTTTATAGACGTCGAGCAGCCGGTCCCAGGCCGGCAAGGCCGGATCGCAGACAAGACCCATGAAATCCGCCTCGAAGCTTGCCACCCAGCCGCCAGGGCGCACCAGTGACACCATCTCGCGCACGATCCGTTCGGGCTCAGGCACATTGACGAGGACGAGCCGCATATGGGCACCATCGAAGGACTGGCGCGGCAATTCGGTATCATAGGCATTGCCTTCGCGAACCTCGATTTGCGCCAGCGCATGGTCATTGACGAAACGGCGCGCCAGTTCGACGAAATGCGGGCTACGCTCGATGCCGAGCACCGATCCTTGCGGACCGACGCGCTTGCCGAGAAGATGCAGGACACCGCCCCGCCCGCAGCCGAGATCGATCACGCGCTCACCCGGCTTGATGCCGATCTTCTCGAATTGCGCATCGGAATCGGGAGCCAGATTGGCGATCTGCCGCTTGAGGCGCGCTTCTTCGCCTTCTGCGCGTCCCAGGAGATAGGTATCTGGTTGCGTCACGGCATATTCCCTTCGGCTACAGGATGAACGGCGGCTCCTGCAGTCTGTCCCGGCCGGCATCGGCGGTCAATCGTGCTGCCCTCGCTCTTCGAAGAGGGGAGAGGGAGGGCGCTAGCTGAATTGTGCGACCCGCTTTGCCGTCTCGGGATCGAGGAAGCCACGCACCGTCGCCGCAGTTTCCGCGCGCATCGCAGCTTCGAGGCCGGCGCCCGCCGGGCGCGCGAAGATGCGTCGCACATCCTTTACCCGTTCGCGCGGCAGCGCCGCCAGACGCTTCGCCAGATCCGTCGCGGTCGGAAGCAATGCCTCATCGGCAACGACATCGCGGATGAGCCCCCAGGATTTCGCCTGGCCTGCATTGAATTTCTCGCCAAGCAGGATCATCTCGCGCGCCCGCTGCAGGCCGACGAGGCGCGGCAGGATCTCGGTGACACCGCCAGTGACGAACACACCGAGGGATATTTCCGGGAAGAAGAAGCGCGTGCCTAGGGCGGCGATGGCAAAATCGCAATTGATGACCCATTCGAGTCCACCGCCCGCGGCCCAGCCGCGGATCGCGCCAATGACCGGTCTAGCACCCAGCATCATCGAGCGGGTGACGTCCTGGATGCGTTCGATATAGGCGGTTGTGGCCTTTTCGTCCGAGATCTGCGCATTGAATTCCTTGAGATCATCACCGGCGCAGAAGGCGCGGCCTTCGCCGGTCAGCACGATCGCCCCGACCCTGGGATCTGCGTTGGCGCCATCGAGGAAGGCAATGAGGTCGTCCAGCAATTCGGGAACGATCGCATTGAGCCGGTGCGGACGGTTCAAGGAAATCTTCTGCACCCCATCGCCCAGATAGTGGCTGAGTACGGTTGTCATGGCCTGTCTCTCCTGATCACCCGGCGGGTCTTGCCTTCGCTGCGCGGCAGGCTGTTGAAGGGTAGAAGTGTCATCCGCGCCGAAACACCGATCTCCCGCTTGATGCGCTGCTCGATCGCCGCGGCGAGACCCTCGTCATCATGATTTCCGGCGGCGAGTTCGGCCTCGACCGGCAGGAATGCGTAAGGCGACGGGCCGTCGAGGACGATGCGATATTCGCCTGAAAGCGCTTCGAACTGGTTGAGGACTGAGGCGACCTGGGTCGGGAAGGCATTGATGCCGCGCACCACCACCATGTCGTCGCTGCGCCCGACGACACGGAAACGCGGCGCCGTGCGCCC
>VAZZ01000217.1:0-1666 GCA_005884715.1 Alphaproteobacteria bacterium
TGATGGGGCGAGCGGAAGGGACGCTTGCGCGTGACCCTGCCTTCCGCCAGTTCACCGGCGAGGGAGGCGATCATGCTCGCCTCCAGCATCTCGCGCGCATCCATGGGCGGCAGGATGGAGGGCAGGCGTTGCGCCAGCATGGACTTGCCGGCGCCCGGCGGACCGACCATCAAAAGATGATGACCGCCGGCGGCCGCCACCTCGAGTGCCCGCTTGGCCGCTTCCTGGCCCTTGATGTCCCTGAGATCGGGCAGCTTGCTCATCTCCTCGGCAATGCCCGGCTTCGGCCGCGACAGGATCTGCGTGCCTTTCACATGATTGAGGATCTGGATGATCGTCTGTGGGCTGATGATATCGACCTCCTCGCCGGCCCATGCGGCTTCCGGTGGTTGAGAAAATCCTGGGGCAGCACGCCCAGGGCCGAAAGCACCGCGAGCGCGATGGGGAGATCATAGTGGCTGCCTTCCTTGGGGAGATCGGCGGGTGACAGATTGACGGCAAGCCGCTTGCCGGGCAGCGCCAGACCCACGGCAAAAAGTGCCGCCCTGACCCGCTCGCGGCTTTCCACCACGGCCTTATCGGCCAGGCCGACAATGTTGAACTGGACCTGGCCCGACAGGAACTGGGCCTGGACATCGACCGGTACCGCCTCGATGCCCTGAAAGGCGACCGTTTTTGCATGCGCCGTCATGAAAGCCCCCAGTGAGCCTCCAAAGCGTAGTTCAGGATTTCCGATGCGTCAAGAACATTTAGCGAACAACAGGAAGCCTACCGCTTAACCTCGATCGCGTCCCAGATCAGCGCCGCGATATCGGGGCCGCCAAACTTCTTCACCTGCCTTATGCCGGTGGGCGAGGTGACGTTGATCTCGGTCAGATAATCGCCGATCACATCGATGCCGACGAAGATGAGGCCGCGCTTCTTGAAATCGGGGCCCAGGCGCGCGCAGATTTCACGCTCGCGCTTGGTGAGCTCCGTCGGCTCGGGCCTGCCGCCGACATGCATGTTGGAGCGGTGCTCATTGGCCGCCGGCACCCGGTTGATGGCGCCGGCGAATTCGCCGTCGACCAGGATGATGCGCTTGTCGCCCTTGCGCACTTCCGAGAGATAGCGTTGCGCGATGAACGGCTCGCGGAAGCTCTGGGTGAACAGCTCGACCAGTGAGCCGAATCTCGCCATGCTCTTTGCGGAAGTCCAACAATTCCCTGGGGTCGCGGGTGACGATCGTCGGCGGCATCAGATCGGCGAATTCCATCACATAGAGTTTCTCCGGCGCGTTCCTCACTTCCTTCGGATCATTCACCACCAAAGTCTTGGGGTGAATCTGTTCGAGCATATGGGTGATGGTGATGTAGTTCATGTCGAAGGGCGGATCCTGGCGCATATGCACCACATCGAAGGATCCGAGATCGACACGTTCTTCCATGCCGAGCGTGAAATGACTGCCCTTCTGATCGCGCAAGGTGATCGGATGGCCGGTGGCGAAAAGCCTCCGGCCGTTCAGCGCCAGCGCCCTGGGCGGATAATAGAACAGCTCGTGGCCACGCTCCTGTGCGGCAAGCATGATAGCGAAGGTCGAATCGCCTGCAATATCGATGCTCTCGATCGGATCCATCTGCACGGCAACACGGAGCTTCATTTCAATCTTCCACGATGAAAGCGTTGG
>VAZZ01000217.1:1683-2493 GCA_005884715.1 Alphaproteobacteria bacterium
ACAGACGGGCGGCGGCGGCGATGCGGCGCGCCTGGAAATCGGTCACCGCCTCGACGGCCCGATCGGCATCTGATCTCACCTTCACTTCGATGAAGGCCGTCACCTCGCCCCGGCGCATGATGAGATCGACCTCCCCCGGTCCCGATTTGAAGCGGCGCGCCAGCAGGCGATAGCCCTTGAGCCTGAGGCTCGCCGCCGCCAGGCTCTCGGCCCAGCGGCCGCGCCGCTCATTGCGCTGTCTTGTCTTTGAGGGCGAGGAGACGGGCATAGAGATCCCTCTTGGCGAGACCGAAACGATGGGCAATGTCGGCCGCGGCCTTGCCGGCCGGCAAGGTGACCGAGGCTTCGAGCAGGGCCTTGTCGATATCTTCAGGTGAGGGCGGCGCTGCATCACCAGGCGGTGACACAACCAAGGTGATCTCGCCCTTGATCGTCTGGCGCTCATCGAGGAGGGCGGCGACCTTTCCCGCCTCGCCCCGCACCGCCTCTTCATAGAGCTTGGTCAATTCGCGCGTCACCGCCACTTGGCGCGGGCCCAGCATCTCCGCGATATCGGCCAGCGCCGCGGTAATGCGGCGCGCACTTTCGAAGAAAATGAGCGTCGCCGGCACGGCCTTCAGCGACTGCAGCAGGCGCCGGCGCTCGGCCTGCTTTTCCGGCAGGAAGCCTGCGAACATGAACCGGTCAGACGGCAGCCCGGAGAGCGTCAGCGCTGCCAGGGGTGCGGACGCGCCCGGAATGACATGGAGCGGCAGGCCCGCCTCGATGACGGCACGGGCGAGCTTATAGCCCGGGTCGGAGACGAGCGGC
>VAZZ01000215.1:0-1334 GCA_005884715.1 Alphaproteobacteria bacterium
GGACACGCTTCTCGACATGCAGTCGCGCTGGCCGGGAGCTGCCTATATCGAGGACTGGCTCCGGACCAAGCCCTATGCCGACCGCATCTTCAAGCCGGAAAACTGGCGAAAGGATCAGCCCCTGCGCGTCGTCTTCATCGGCAGCGATTTCGAAATCCGCGTCTGGGAAACCCTTTTGCGCATCCCGCTCGGCAAGCGTTCGACCTATTCCGATGTCGCCGCCCACATCGGCAGGCCCAATGCGGCGCGCGCCGTAGGCTCGGCGGTCGGACGCAATCCCGTTTCTTTCGTCGTGCCCTGCCATCGCGTCCTCGGCAAATCAGGATCACTCTCCGGCTATCACTGGGGCCTGACCCGCAAGCGCGCCATTCTCGGCTGGGAAGCGGGCATCGCCGCGCGCGCGTGATCAGGAAAAGTGGTACCGGTTTTCCGTCCGATCACGCACGCAATATAAGATTCCGATCACGTTTATCGCTTCAGGCCGCAACGGCCTGAAGTGTTCGTGATCTAGTCTAGCCCGCGCTCTTGACATTGTGTGCGCAAGCATGGGAGTTGGGAAATAGCAGGACTGTTCATGCGTCCCCAGGGGCGCATTTCTTTTGACATCGCGGGACACCTGCAAGTCGAAATTTTTTTTCGCGTCGTTCCCTGCCAATTCCTGATTGTTTTTTAGGCATATTCTCCCTTCTTAGATTTCAGCCGATTATTTGTCGGTAAAATAATCGATATTCGGATTTCAATCCTAAACTAAAGCGCACTTAATCAGTCGTTCAGGATGTCGATTGATTCAGGGCGTGAATCGGCCCTGAGCCGGTAGACGACCGGAACGCCCGTCGCGAGCTCACGCTTGAGGATCTGTTCAGGGCTGAGCCCCTCGATGGCCATGATCAGCGCGCGCAAGGAATTGCCGTGTGCCGAAACCAGCAC
This sequence comes from Alphaproteobacteria bacterium, assembly GCA_005884715.1. Classification (GTDB taxonomy): domain Bacteria; phylum Pseudomonadota; class Alphaproteobacteria; order Rhizobiales; family Aestuariivirgaceae; genus Taklimakanibacter. The sequence continues at coordinate 928 of VAZZ01000215.1, forward strand.
GCTCCTGCCCGAGAGCACATCGGGCTGGATGTGCACCATGTAATAGGGCAGCGCGCGGGCCAGCGTGTCCTTCAGGCTCTCGCCACCAGGCGGCGGCACGTCGTAGGAGCGCCGCCAGATATGGACCTGCTCCTCGCCCCATTTCGTGCGCGCCTCATCCTTGTTGAGGCCGGTCAGGTCGCCATAGTCGCGCTCATTGAGCGCCTGGTCCTTGACCGTCTTCAGGCCTTGCTGGCCCAGTTCGGCGAGCATCAGGGTCAGCGTGTGATGGGCGCGGGTCAAAGCGCTCGTATAGGCAATGTCGAATTTGAGGCCCTGGCGCTTCAGTCGCACGCCTGCCGTCTTCGCCTCGGCGATACCCGTCTCGCTGAGGCCGACATCCTTCCAGCCGGTGAACAGGTTTTTCA
>VAZZ01000215.1:1609-10211 GCA_005884715.1 Alphaproteobacteria bacterium
TCGATCGCGCGCCCTTCGGCTGCCGCCTGGCCGAGCAGCAAGGCAGTGCCCGAGGGCGCATCGATCTTGTGCCTGTGATGCATTTCTAGGATCTCGATGTCAAAGTCTTCCCCCAGACTCGCCGCGACTTTTCGGACAAGCGCCGCCAGCAGATTGACGCCGAGGCTCATATTGCCCGATTTCACGATGCGGGCATGGCGGGCGGCGGCCCTGATCTTCTCATCACCGGCCTTGTCGATGCCGGTGGTGCCGATCACGTGAACTATGCGCGCCTGCGCCGACAATTCGCAGAGCGCCAGGCTCGCTTGCGGCACAGTGAAATCGATGAGCCCCTCGATTTTGGTGAACAGCGGCAGCGGGTCATCGGTGATCTTGATGCCGAGCGCGCCGATGCCGCCAAGTTCTCCCATGTCGGCGCCGATCGATGGCGAACCCTCGGACTCGATGCCGCCGGCGATCTCGAGACCCTTGGTCTCATGCACGATGCGGGTGAGGACGCGGCCCATGCGCCCCGAGGCGCCGGCAATGGCAATCTTCATGGCACACCTTCGACTATGACGACATCGCTCTCGGCACAGGTCTTGAAGATCTTGAGCGCGACTTGATATTCCGGCGAATGAAAGCAGGCCTTGGCGGCTGCAAAAGACGGAAATTCTATGATCACATGGCGCTCGCGCGAGGCGCCCTCGACGATTTCATAATCGCCGCCGCGGACGATGAATTGCGCGCCATATTTTTCGAGCGGCGCCTTGTTGGCGGCGACATAATCCTTGTAGCGCTGTGGATCGTTCACCGTGACGCGCACCATCCAATAGCCCTTGGCCTTCTCACGCGCCCTCGACGATCACGATATTGGCTTCTCCGGCACCTTTGCGCTTGACCTTGGCGGATTGATATTCGGGTGAATTGTAGCAGGCGACCGCGTCGTCATAAGAGGAAAATTCGATCACCACATTGCGGGGCCGGCCGTCGCCTTCCATCTGGCTGGAGCGGCCGCCGCGCGCCAGGATCTTCGCGTCGTATTTCTTGAACGCTGCGAGTGCGCCTTCGGCATAAAGCTTGTACTGATCGGGATTGGATACGGTGACTTGCGCAATCCAATAGGCCTTGGGCATGTGCCTCTCCACTCATTCGCCCGCTATTGGGCCGGAGCAGGTCTCGTTAAGTGAAAGGCCCGAGGCGGTCAATGGCACTGAAGGTGCGACCGAAGGCGCGCACACCGGTCAGAAGACTCGCGCCCGGCTAACTCCCGAAACCTTCCCAGAAAGCCCGCGCCTTGGCGAAGAAACCTTCCGATTCGGGCGAGTTGTTGCGGGCCTCCTTGTCGAATTCCTTGAGCAGCTCGCGCTGGCGGCGCGACAGGTTTACCGGCGTCTCGACCGTCACCTGGATATACATGTCGCCCATCTGATTGGAGCGCAGGATGGGCATACCCTTGCCCTTGAGGCGGAACTGCTTGCCGGTCTGCGCCCCTTCGGGAATTGAGACGCGCGCCTTCTTGCCGTCGATGGTCGGCACTTCGATGTCGCCGCCGAGCGAGGCTGCTATCATCGAGACTGGCACCTTGCAGAAGAGATCGGCACCGTCGCGCTGGAAGAATTCATGCGGCCGCACTGACAGGAAAATATAGAGATCGCCAGCCGAGCCGCCGCGCAGGCCAGCTTCACCTTCACCGGCAAGCCTGATGCGCGTGCCGTCCTCGACGCCTGCCGGGATATTCACCGATAGCGTACGCTCGCGGGTGATGCGTCCCTGGCCTGCGCAATTGCCGCAGGGATCGGAGATCACCTGGCCGCTGCCATGGCAGGTGGGACAGGTGCGCTCGACCGTGAAGAAGCCCTGCGAGGCCCTGACCGCGCCGGCACCGCCGCAGGTGCCGCAGGTCTTGGGCGCCGTTCCTGGCTTGGCGCCTGTGCCCTTGCAGACATCGCAGGCGGTCGCTGTCGGCACCCGGATCTGCGCCGTCTTTCCGGCGAAAGCCTCAGTGAGGCTGATCTCCATGTTGTAGCGCAGATCAGAACCGCGCGCCGCGGCCGAACTTCTGCCGCCGCGTCCGCCGCCGCGGCCACGCCCGCCGCCCATGAATTCACCGAACAGGTCCTCGAAGATGTCGGACATGGAGGAGGTGAATTCGGGACCGAAACCGGCGCCGGCACCGCCTGGACGCCCGCCCATGCCGCCTTCAAAGGCCGCATGCCCGAAGCGGTCATAGGCCGCCTTTTTCTGCGGGTCCTTCAGGACCTCATAGGCTTCGGTGATTTCCTTGAATTTGTGGTCGGCCGTCTTGTCGCCCGGATTGGCATCTGGATGAAGCTGCTTGGCGAGCTTGCGATAGGCGCCTTTCAGCTCCTTCTCGTTGGCGCCCTTGTGGACGCCCAGAATTTCATAATAGTCGCGCTTGCCCATGCTGACCCGTCCGCCCAGCTTTATCTAGCTTGCCCCGAAACAAGTCCTTCTCCCCACGTTTTGCGTGGGGAGAAGGCGTTCCAGCCCGATGCAGGCCATTCCCTTAGGCCGATTTCTTGGAGTCGTCGTCTTTGACTTCGGTGAAATCCGCATCGACGACATCATCGGCGCCGCCTTGTCCGCCGGAAGCCCCGGCCGACTCAGTACCAGCACCATCGCCGCCGGCGGCGGTCTGCGACTTGTAGATCGCTTCGCCGAGCTTCATGGAGGCCTGTGCTACAGCATTGGTCTTTTCCTTGATCGCCTCAGCATCCGAACCTTCCATCGCCGATTTGAGATCGGCAATGGCGGCCTCGATCGTCGACTTGTCGGCAGCGGAGATCTTATCGCCATGTTCGCCGAGCGATTTCTGGGTCGAATGAACCAGGCTCTCGCCGTGATTCTTCGCTTCGACCAGATCCTTGCGCTTCTTGTCCTCGGCGGCATTGGCTTCGGCGTCCTTGACCATCTTCTCGATCTCCGAATCGGAGAGACCGCCAGAGGCCTGGATACGGATCTGCTGTTCCTTATTCGTCGCCTTGTCCTTGGCCGACACATTGACGATGCCGTTGGCGTCGATGTCGAAAGTGACCTCGATCTGCGGCATGCCGCGCGGTGCCGGCGGCAGGCCCATGAGATCGAACTGGCCGAGCAGCTTGTTATCGGCCGCCATCTCACGCTCACCCTGGAAGACGCGGATCGTCACGGCGGTCTGATTGTCGTCAGCCGTCGAGAAGACCTGGCTCTTCTTGGTCGGGATGGTGGTGTTGCGCTCGATCAGGCGAGTGAACACGCCGCCCAGAGTCTCGATGCCGAGAGACAGCGGCGTCACATCGAGAAGCAGCACATCCTTCACTTCGCCCTTGAGCACGCCTGCCTGGATCGCAGCGCCAATGGCCACGACTTCATCCGGGTTGACGCCCTTATGCGGCTCCTTGCCGAAGAACTGCTTCACTGTCTCGATGACCTTCGGCATGCGGGTCATGCCGCCGACGAGGACGACCTCGTCGATCTGGCCCGCCGTGATGCCGGCGTCCTTCAACGCCTGGCGGCAGGGCTCGACCGTCTTCTGGATGAGGTCATCGACCAGGGCTTCGAGCTTGGCGCGCGTCAGCTTGAGGGTGAGATGCTTCGGCCCCGTCTGATCGGCGGTGATGAAGGGCAGGTTGATTTCCGTCTGGGTCGATGAGGACAGTTCGATCTTCGCCTTCTCGGCAGCTTCCTTGAGGCGCTGCAGCGCCAACTTGTCCTTGCGCAGGTCGATGCCCTGCTCCTTCTTGAACTCATCGGCCAGATAATCGACAATGCGCATGTCGAAGTCTTCGCCGCCGAGGAACGTGTCGCCATTGGTCGACTTCACTTCGAAGACGCCATCGCCGATCTCGAGAACGGAAATATCGAAGGTGCCGCCGCCAAGGTCATAGACCGCGATGGTGCCGCCTTCCTTCTTGTCGAGGCCGTAAGCAAGCGCTGCGGCCGTCGGCTCGTTGATGATGCGCAGGACTTCGAGGCCGGCGATCTTGCCGGCATCCTTGGTCGCCTGGCGCTGGCTGTCGTTGAAGTAGGCAGGAACGGTGATCACCGCCTGGGTGACTGTCTCGCCCAAATAGCGCTCCGCCGTCTCCTTCATCTTCTGAAGGATATAGGCCGAGATCTGCGAAGGGGCATATTTCTGGCCGCGGGCCTCGACCCACGCATCGCCATTATCGGCCTTCACGATCGAATAGGGGACGAGCTTCTTGTCCTTCTCGACCATCGGGTCGTTCCAGCGCCGTCCGATCAGGCGCTTGATGGCAAAAAAGGTGTTTTCCGGATTGGTGACCGCCTGGCGCTTGGCCGGCTGGCCGACGAGCTGTTCGTTGTCGGTGTTAAAGGCCACGATCGATGGCGTGGTGCGCGCACCTTCCGCGTTTTCAATGACCTTGGGCTGCTTGCCCTCGATCACGGCGACGCAGGAATTGGTGGTACCGAGGTCGATCCCGATGACTTTTCCCATTTACAAAACCTCCTTGTGGCAGACCCTGGTGGAAGCCCATCCGGCACTTCCGCCCCGGACTCATGGGGGTGCGGGTCCCCAATTTACGTTTAACCGGATATCCCTGATTTCCAGGAAAACCCGGCGTTCAGGGGGCTATATAAGGTTGGAATCCGGCCCTATCAAGTTTTGGTGAGGGGTATATCGATGATTTCAGACGGTACTCAGCGTTCGACACCCTTTGGCGAGGTTCCGGTGTCAGGCCTCGGCTATTATCCGGGCTTCCTGGCCCGTGATCGGCAGGAACAGCTAAGGGACGAATTACAGACTCTCCTGGTCAAGGCCCCTTTCTATACGCCCATGATGCCGCGAAGCGGGCGGCCCTTCACGGTCAGGATGAGCAATCTGGGCCGGCTCGGCTGGGTGTCGGACCGGACCGGCTACCGCTATCAGCCAGTGCATCCCGAGACCGCAGAGCCCTGGCCATCCATCCCCTCAATAGTCATGGAGGTCTGGCACAAGGTTTCAGCCTATCCGCATTAGCCCGAAGCCTGCCTGGTGAACTACTACCGGGAAGGCGCCAGGATGGGGCTCCATCGCGACGAGGACGAGGAGGATTTTTCGGCCCCCGTCGTTTCGATCTCGCTTGGCGACACCGCCATCTTCCGCATCGGCGGCACTGAGCGGGGCGGGAAGACCGAGACGCTCAAGCTGTCATCCGGCGATGTGCTGGTGATGGCCGGACCATCGCGGCTGCGCTTTCACTGCTCTCCGGCACATCGAGCCTTCTCAAGGAAGGCGGACGCCTCAATCTCACTTTGCGGCGAGTGACAAAGCCGTGAGCGCTGCCAGTGCCGCCAGATTTCAGGAACTTCGCGTTCAGCACGCAAGCGCCGTCACTTCGCGACGGAAGGGCAGAGCATCGCCGATATCGGCCTCATCGAGCTCACGCGCATAGCGATGACCGGCATAGGTCGCCCAGGCAATCGGCCCCGGCGCTTCGGCATCGCCAATGACCTGGATGCTGCGAATCCCATTGCCGGTCCATTCGGCTGAGCGCTCTTTAAGCGCCCGCCAGACATCGTCCCGCGGCAGCCGCGATGTCACCGATACAAGGGCATCGGCAGTGAGATCGCGGCCGCGTCCGGTATAGGTGCAAGCCGTCACGACGCCGCCCGCCGCAATGCCCATCACCGTCCGGTTGAGCTCGATGTCGACGCCGAGGCCTGCGAGCCTGCGATGAATGGCCCGCTGTTCGAGGGTGTTGCGCGTCCAGTCGGATACATAGGCCGACGCCGTCACCAGGGTCACTCTGGCGCCATGTGCCACCAGGAGTTCGGCGAGAACCCCGCCCATATAATAGTGATCATCATCGAACAGCACGATCCTACCGGCCGGAATATTGCCGGCCATCAGGTCATCCGGCGTGAAGACGGGCAATGCGCCGTCGCTCGGCAGAGGGACGACATGGGCCCGCGCCACGCCATCGCGCCGCCATGTCGAACCGGTCGCCAGCGCTACATTCTCGAAGCCGAAGGACAGGACGTCATCTGCTGAGAGGTGACTGTCGAAATAGATCTCGACATTCGACATCTTGTTGAGCTGAAAAGCGCGGTAGTCGCGCACGCGCCCCCAGGCCGCAAGGCCCGGCAGCCGACATTCCTTTGCGACGCGCCCGCCAAGCTCGGTTGAGGCCTCGGCCAGGGCAACCTTGTAGCCGCGCAGGCCCAAGGCGCGTGCTGCTTCAAGTCCGGCCGGCCCAGAGCCCACGATCAGGATGCTCTGCGAAGAGCCCTTGGCTTGCATCCTTTCCGGATGCCAACCCTTGCGCCATTCCTCCATGAAGGTCGGATTTTGCGTGCAGCGCGAGATCGACATGGTCATGTCGCCCGCTATGCAGATGTTGCAGCCGATGCATTCGCGGATGTCTTCGATCCGCCCCTCTTCCACCTTCCTGGGCAAGAAGGGATCGGCAATCGAGGGTCTGGCGCAGCCGATGAAATCGAGCGTGCCTGACCTGATCATCCGCACCATCACATCGGGCGAGGTGAGAAGGACCGGAGCAATCCTCCCAGGCGCCATGGGCGAGGTCCCACAGATCGGGCAGATCGCCGTGCATTTCGATGAGATCGCGGACCTCCGAATTGGCGAAACCCAGCTCGCCAATCATTTCATCGAGAGAAAGCCGCAAGGTGATGCCGCAAGAACCGCCGATCGTGTCCTTGGCATCCGCCACCAGTTCGCGCATCAACCGTGACCGGTTCTTGAGAGTGCCGCCATAGTCGTCGGTCCTCTGGTTGGTCGCCGTCGACAGGAAATGCTGGATGATACCGAAGCCATGCGCGCCATAAAGGCAGATCAGATCGAAGCCTGCGATTTTCGCGCGCTTGAACGCGTTGCGGTGCCAGCGGCGCAGATCGCGAATGTCCTCTTTGTCCATGGCCCGGGCCTGGATGGGATCGTTGGTGAATGTGCGGATCGGCAGCGCCGATGGCCCCCTCGGCACTTCCTTGCTGTAGAGGTTCGGCCCGTTGATACCCGGATAGGCAAGCTGGATGCCGGCAAGCGCGCCATATTCATGCATGGCGTCCGACATCCGGGCGAGCATCGGGATATCGGCGTCATCCCAGAGTCTCAGCTCGATGAAGGGGGTGATTTCGGACGTATGATGGAGCTCGGCCTGCTCGGTGAAGATAACGCCCCATCCGCCTTCCGACTTTATCCGGCGCATCTCAGCGGCGGCTGAGGGGTCGCGATAGCCGCCGCCATTGCAATGCGGGACCTGGTAAAACCTGTTCTTGGCCGTGACCGGACCGATGCGCACAGGTTCGAATAGAATGTCATAACGCGGGTCGCGCATGTTTGTCCGCCTCTCCCGATGAACGCCGCCACGGGCCCAAAATTCATCGCACAAGGCTTAGCGTCGGAACAATATTCTTTTCCGGGCTTGCGCTTCGATAAATCCAAAACCGGCTTCGCAGGCTGTATCAAGCGGTGAGACTCAGTCGTCGCCTTCCTCGAAGGCTCGCTTCAGGTCCTCGGGGCGTGGGGTCGAGATGATGTTGTAGCCCGAATCGACATAATGGATTTCACCTGTCACCCCGCCAGACAGAGGCGACAGGAGATAAAGGGCGGCTCCCCCAAGCTCTTCCAGCGTCACAGTCCGGCGCAATGGCGAATGCCGCTTCTGGAAACTGAACATGGCGCGCGCATCGCCAATGCCCGCCCCCGCCAGCGTGCGCATCGGGCCGGCTGAAATGGCATTCACCCTGATCCCTTGCGGCCCATAGTCGGCGGCTAGATAGCGCACCGATGATTCAAGTGCCGCCTTGGCGACGCCCATCACATTGTAGTTGGGCATCACCCGCATCGAGCCGCCATAGGTGAGGGTCACCAGCGAACCGCCACTGGGCATCAAGGCCGCCGCCTTGCGGGCGACCTCGGTGAAAGAGAAGCACGAGATGATCATCGTGCGCACGAAATTGTCGCGGCTCGTATCGGCATATTTGCCCTTGAGCTCGGCCTTGTCGGAGAACGCGATGGCGTGAACGACGAAATCGATCGACGGCCAGGCTTTGGCAATGGCGCCAAAGACCTCGTCCACCGTCGCTGAATTTTCGACATCGCAAGGTAGAACCAGCTTCGAACCGACCGTCTCGGCGAGCGGCTTGACGCGCCGGCCAAAGGCTTCGCCCTGATAGGTGAAAGCGAGCTCGGCGCCCTGGTCATGCAGCGCCTTGGCAATGCCCCAGGCGATCGAATGATCATTGGCCACACCCATGATGAGGCCGCGCCGGCCCTTCATCAATCCGTTTGTCATAACTCCCTATGCTCCCGATCGCCTCAGACGGATTTGCCCGAAACGCTGTATCTGACCGCCGATTTTCGATTGGCGTTCCGTCTCTTTATCTGCGCATCGGATGATCCGAAAACCGCTTCGCACTTTCGGTACGATGCTCTAGCCGTTATAGCGTTGCAAGACCAACGTCGCATTGGTGCCGCCAAAACCGAAGCTATTGGATATAGCCACATTGACGTCCACATCGTCCCGGCGCTCACGCACAATGGGGATATCGGCGAATTCCGGATCGAGTTCCTCGATATTGGCGCTCTCGCAGATGAAGCCGTTCTTCATCATCAATAGGCAATAGATCGCCTCCTGCACGCCGGTCGCGCCCAGCG
>VAZZ01000216.1 GCA_005884715.1 Alphaproteobacteria bacterium
AGCGAGCGCGCCCAAGAATTCAGGCGAAGCCCAGTCGACGCTCAGCGTCTCGGTGGCGAGTGTCAGGGGCAAGGTGCCCGCGAGACCCACCGCATATTGGATCATGTTCGATACGATCGGGTGATGGTTGCCGCCGAAGCGCTTCTCCCACAGCGTGCCTGCGGTGATGCCGAGAAGTCCGCCAATGGAGCAGAGGACGCCAAAGATACTTTCAGCTTCGATCGATGAGCGGGCGAGGATCACGGTCGCCGCGCCAGCAAGACCGAGTATGAGACCGAACCAGCGCAAGGCGCTGACCCTTTCGCGCGCGAAATAGGGCGCGATCAATCCGACCAGGATCGGCTGCAGGCAGACGATGATGGCGACGGTGCCGGCGGATGTGCCTGCATGGAAGGCCAAATAGCAGAGACCGAAATAGACGGCTTGAATGAGAAAGCCGACCATCGCGATATGCAGCCACTCCGACGGGCGGCGCGGCCAGCGCGGTCTGAGCGCAACTGCAAAAGGGATCAGGATGATGAGAACGATGGCATAGCGCAGGGCCAGGAAGGTCAGGGGCTCGGCATGCCTGATGCCAAGCTTGGCAACGCTGAATCCACCCGACCACAGGATGAGGAAGATGGCAGGCGCCAGCACCAGCCAGAGGGGCTTTGATGACGGAGACGGAGCGTCGTTCACGCTCACTGCGTCGCCACATTGATCACCAGGGCTTCCCATGCGCTTTCATGCGCGTTTGACTGCCGCGGCGCCAGAGCAGGGGCCTGCGCGGATACCATGCGCCGGGTGCATAGCCTGCCGGCAGTATCGGCGTAGTGCCGGCAAACTCCCCATGTCATTGATATAAATAAAGGAGACCAAAGCGATGACGCTAGTCGAACGAATCTACGATCTCGACGGGGGCATTGCGGAAGTTGCCGATGCCTCCATCTACTCACCGGGCACCGATGTCGGCAGGCCTTTGAGCCTCAGCTGCAACGCCTATCTCATTCGTCGCGCCGGCCAATGGATCATGTGGGACACAGGCATTGACGATGAGCTTGCGAATGTGCCGGGCGGTGAGATCATTGCCCATGGCATTCGCGGCGTCGTGAAGCGAACGCTCATTTCCCAGCTAACGGAAATCGGTGTCGATCCAGGCGACGTTAGCGTGCTGATCCTGTCTCATGCTCATTTCGACCATGTCGGAAACACGCGGCTGTTTCCGAGAGCGAAGTGGATCGTGCAAAGAAAGGAATATGAAGCGATGTTCGGTCCAGGCTTCGCGGACCATGGTTATTCCCCTGAGCTCTACAATTCGCTTCGCGATAATCCGACCGAGATCGTCGAGGACGACGCCGATGTATTCGGCGATGGGTCTATCCGCCTCGTTTCGACGCCCGGGCATACACCGGGCCACTCATCGCTTTTGGTCCGTCTGCCCAAATCCGGTACGATCATACTGAGCGGCGATGTCGCGCATTTCGAGAGAAACTTCCGCCATCGGCGCGTGCCGGTCTTCAATTTCGACGCCGATCAGACCATAGCCTCCATGGACAAGATCGATGCGATCATCAAGGCGGAAGGCGCGCAGCTGTGGATCAATCATGATACTAAGCAGTGCGCGACCATTCCGCATGCGCCGCAATGGATTGAATAAGGCCTGCTCGTCGCCGCCCCGCGGCGAGGGACGCAGGCGGTCCACAATTCTTGAGCGATTGAGCCGGTTATTCACTATAATCGTTTGAATATGGAATGATGGCCATGACGCCGTTTGATTTTGTGGTGTCGATCGCGCTCGGTGTCGGGCTGGCGGCGGCCGTGGGATTCAGGGTCTTCCTGCCGCTGCTCATCACCAGCATCGCCACTTATACCGGCTATATTCCGGTGAGCGGCGGGTTCGAATGGCTCGCTACGCCCGCCGCCGTCATCATGCTGGGCGTAGCCGCTTTGGCCGAGGTGCTGGCGTACTACATTCCGGGCATCGATAATCTGCTCGATACGATCGCGACACCGGCCGCCCTCATCGCTGGGACACTCGTATCCGCCGCCGTGATGGCCGATCTGCCGCCCCTCGTAAAATGGACGGCCGCCATCATTGCGGGTGGCGGTGCCGCCGGCATCACGCAAGGGGTCACCGCCATGATCCGGGCCAATTCTACCGTCTTCACAGGCGGGCTCGGCAATCCGGTGATCGCCACGGCCGAATTTGGCGGTGCCGCAATCGTCTCGCTTTTGGCGCTCGCGGTGCCTTTCGTCGCGTTGGGAGTCGTCATCCTATTCTGCTGGTTTGCGGTGCGGACGATCCGCCGGCTTTTGCGGCGGGCGCCCGAGCCTGAAACGCGAGGAACAGGCTGATTTATCTACCAATTCCTACCGTCACCCCGGCGAGCCGGGGCCCATTAAATTCGTAACGCGTGAGCAGCGTCGCCCGGTTTGGAGCGAAGCGCCAAGTTTTGACCTTTCGGTCGTCGCTATTATCTGTTGAAAAGCCTGTTGATTCGAATTCTTAGGTGAAGCCTCCCAAGCGCTTGCGGGCCTCGTAGGCTAATCTGGTGTTGCACTTCGTTTGTGAACTCAGGAGATCGAACAGACGCTTCATGCGGTCAATACCGCCCGCGTAAGCTTATTCAATGGGTCCCGGCTTTCGCCGGGATGACGGATTTTGAACTGGCTATGAAATTCTCACCCACATTCCTCGATGAGATCCGGGCCCGCGTGTCGGCGTCCTCGGTCGTGGGTAAGCGCGTGCAGTGGGATCGGCGGAAGACCAATGCCGGACGTGGCGACTACTGGGCCTGCTGTCCCTTCCACAATGAAAAGACGCCCTCCTTCCATGTCGATGACAGGAAGGGCCGCTATCACTGTTTTGGCTGCAAGGCGTCGGGTGACATCTTCACCTTCCTCACCGAGAAAGAGGGTGTGAGTTTTCCGGAAGCCGTCGAAAGACTGGCGCAGGAAGCGGGCCTTCCCATGCCGCAGGTATCGGAAGAGGACGAGCGGCGCGAGAAACTCAAGACGACACTCTATGATGTGATGGAGCTGGCGGCAAAATTCTTCGAGGAGATTCTGCAATCGGCCAAGGGGGCCAAAGCACGGGGCTATCTCGCCGACCGGGGACTCAGCATCGCCCTCCAGCAGGAATTCCGCTTGGGCTTCGCGCCGGATGACCGCTCCGCCTTGCGCACGCGTCTCGCCGATAGGGGCATCAGCGTCGAGCAGATGGCGGAAGCAGGCCTTGTCATCACCGGTGATGACATTCCCGTCGCCTATGACCGGTTCCGCGACCGGGTGATGTTCCCGATCAGCGATCCGCGCGGGCGGGTGATCGCCTTTGGCGGCAGGGCGCTGTCGAAGGAAGCGCCCGCCAAGTATCTCAACTCGCCGGAGACGCCGCTCTTCCACAAGGGTTTCGTCCTCTACAATCTCGACAAAGCGCGTGGCCCTGCGCACGATGCCGGCGAGATCGTCGCGGTCGAAGGCTATATGGATGCGATCGCCCTGCACCGTGCAGGCCTCAGCTATGTGGTGGCGCCGCTCGGCACGGCGCTCACCTCCGACCAGCTGGCGCTTCTCTGGCGCATAGCACCATCCCCGACGCTGTGCTTTGATGGCGACGAAGCCGGAATCAAGGCCGCCTATCGCGCCCTCGATCTCGCTCTACCGCTGCTCAAGCCCGGCCATTCGCTAAAATTCGCCCTGCTGCCAGAAGGCCAGGACCCAGACGATCTGCTCAAGAACGAAGGCGCCGATGCGGTCAAGGCAGTGATCGCCGAGGCACGGCCCCTTTCCGACATATTGTGGAACCGTGAGGCAGACCAGGCGCGGATCGATACGCCCGATGGGCGGGCCTCCTTCGAGGTCAGGCTGTCGAGCCTGGTGCGTGAGATCGCCGATGAGACGGTGCGCAGATATTATGGCGAGGACTTCAAGGCGAGGCTCGCCCGTCATCTGGCCCCGCAGGGCGGCCCCTCTCTGCGCGGCTTCGGTCGGGGCCGGACGAAGTTCGTGCCCGCAAAATCACTCATCCAGGCGCGGCGCGGCCCTAGGGCACGGCCGCTGCCGCATGATTATTCGGCACCGCCAAGCGAAGGATTGCGGGCCAGCGCACTCGCCCAGCGCAGCACCTGGCACGAACAGGAGCGCCGCGAACGGCTTTTACTCCTAGCAATCATCAACCATCCGGAGCTTCTCCATGATTTCCTGGACGATTATGCCGCAGCGGAATTCACTTCCCGCGAGCTTGACTCGCTCAAGCGGCAAATCATAGATATGGCCGCCTTGGCGGAGGGTCTTGACGGATCGACTGTCAAGGACCACCTGAACGACAAAGGTTTTGGCCCTGTTGTGGCCCGCCTTGAAAGCCAGGCGGCACGTCTGAACGAATGGTTCCTGAACCCCGGTGCTGCGTCTGCGGACGCCCGGACAGCGCTTCGTCAGATGTTCGCTCTGCATAGGAAAAGCGTAACTCTGGATCGGGAGCTCAAGGCTGCCGAGGCACAATTCGCCGCCGATCCGACGGAGGAGAAGCTCATCGCGCTCAATCAGATTCGCGAAGAGCTTGTATCCCACGCCGGAATGGAAGCCCATGTCGACGGCTTCGGCGAGGCCTCGGGGCGCGATGCGCCTGCCTTTTAGGGATAGGCTTGATGTAAGGTTAGGAACGGGTTAACGGGCCGGCGGCTACAACCGCTTATGGCCCCCGAATCAGTTGATGAGAAGGATAAGCGACGCATGGCCCGAGCCCAGATGCGCGAACCGCAGAGCGAAGAGAACGAAGCCCAGCCCGCAGCTGAAGAGCAGGAAGCCCAGGAGACACCGGGCGAGGGCCAGGATTCTCCCGTTCTCGATCTGACCGATGCGGCCGTCAAGCGCATGATCCGTGCTGCCAAGCAGCGCGGCTATGTCACGCTGGACGAGCTCAATTCCGTCCTTCCCTCCGAAGAGACCAGCCCGGAGCAGATCGAAGACATCATGTCGATGCTGAACGAGATGGGCATCAATGTCGTCGAGAGCGAGGAAGAGGGTAACGACACCGCCAAGACCGTCAAGGAGGAAGAGGCCGAGCCTTCCGAAAATCTCCCGATCAAGGTCGAGGCCGAGAAGCCGCCGGCCGATCGTACCGATGATCCGGTGCGTATGTATCTACGCGAGATGGGCCAGGTCGAGCTTCTGTCGCGCGAAGGCGAAATCGCCATCGCCAAGCGCATCGAGGCCGGCCGCGAGGCAATGATCCAGGGCCTGTGCGAAAGCCCGCTGACTTTCCAGGCGATCATCATCTGGCGCGACGAATTGAACGAAGGCAAGATTCTGCTGCGCGACATCATCGATCTCGAAGCGACCTATGCCGGCCCCGATGCCAAGAACAAGCAGCCGGTGATGTCGGATGAGAAGTTGGCCGAGCCAAGAAGCCCGAGCCGATCAAGAAGCCGGAACCGCGCCGCCCGATGCGCCGCGATGACGAATATGGCGATGTTCTGTCGCCGGAAGATTTCGACAAGCCGCAGGTCGAAGAGGACGATGACGAGGGCGACGATGATCCGGGCGTCTCGCTCTCGGCGATGGAAGCCGAGCTCAAGCCGCAGGTGCTTGAGACCTTTGACCGCATCGCCAAGACCTACAAGTCGCTGCGCAAATTGCAGGACCAGGAAGTCGGCGACAAGACGGCGCTGTCGCCCTCGCAGGAGCGCCGCTACAAGAAACTGCGCGATGAGATCATTGTCGATGTGAAGTCGCTGTCGCTCAACAATGCGCGCATCGAAGCGCTCGTCGACCAGCTCTATGACATCAACAAGAGGCTCAATGCGCTGGAAGGCCGGCTCATGCGCCTGGCCGAGACCTACAAGGTGCCGCGCGAAGTGTTTCTCAAGGAATATCAGGGCGAAGAGCTCAACCAGGAATGGCTGCGCCGCGTCGGCCGCCTCGCCAAATTCGGCTGGAAGAAATTCGCCAATGACGAGAAGGAATCGATCCGCGTCATCCGCGATGAGATCCATGAGCTCGCCACCGCGACCGGCCTGCAGATCCCGGAATTCCGCCGCATCGTCGCCATGGTGCAGAAGGGCGAGCGCGAAGCCCGCATCGCCAAGAAGGAGATGGTCGAGGCCAACTTGCGTCTCGTGATTTCCATCGCCAAGAAATACACCAATCGCGGCCTGCAGTTCCTCGATCTCATCCAGGAAGGCAATATCGGCCTGATGAAGGCGGTCGATAAATTCGAATATCGCCGCGGCTACAAATTCTCGACCTACGCCACCTGGTGGATCAGGCAGGCGATCACCCGCTCGATCGCCGACCAGGCGCGCACCATCCGCATCCCGGTGCATATGATCGAGACAATCAACAAGATCGTGCGCACGTCGAGGCAGATGATGCATGAGATCGGCCGCGAGCCGACGCCGGAGGAGCTTGCCGAGAAACTTTCGATGCCGCTCGAAAAAGTGCGCAAGGTGATGAAGATCGCCAAGGAGCCGATCTCGCTCGAGACGCCGGTGGGCGATGAAGAGGATTCGCATCTGGGCGACTTCATTGAGGACAAGAACGCCATCCTGCCGATCGATGCGGCGATCCAGGCCAATTTGCGCGAGACGACGACGCGGGTCTTGGCCTCCCTGACGCCCCGCGAAGAGCGCGTGCTGCGCATGCGTTTCGGCATCGGCATGAACACCGATCACACGCTGGAAGAAGTCGGCCAGCAGTTCTCGGTGACGCGCGAACGCATCCGCCAGATCGAAGCGAAGGCGCTGCGCAAGCTCAAGCATCCGAGCCGGAGCAGGAAGCTGCGGTCGTTCTTAGATAATTAGATCGCGTTGAGTTCGGATCGTTGCGATCCAAACTGATGAATGTGATTGGTTCCAATACACTGAGAGTCCATGTGCGGTGGAACGCATTTTCTTCCGGATCCTAGGCCGCTTCCCTGACCTTTGCGGTTTCGATCTGCTTGACCACAGGCGCTAGGGCTCGTTCGGCCTCCCAGAGGTCAACAGCCTGCTGCATCCGGAGCCAGATAGCAGGGCCATTGCCGCAGAACTTGCCGATCCTGACCGCCATATCGGGCGTAATGGGGGCTTTCTCAGCCAAGATCTTATGGAGCATCTGGCGGGAAACCTTCATCCGCTTGGCGGCTTCGGAAATGCTCATGTTGTCCAGGGCAGGGAAGACGTCCTCCCTGAGGATGGCGCCCGGGTGCGTGGGTTTACGGGTATTCGACATTTCGGCCCTCCATGGCCTGTCCACCGTTCAGTGGTACTGTTCGAAGTCTACATTCGCGGCATCGCCATTGTCGAACTCAAAGGTGATGCACCAAGGGCCGTTCACATGCACCGTGAAGCGGGTGGGATTGAAACCTTTCAGCGGATGAAAGAGACCGTCGCTGAAATGGCGGCTCCCGCGTACAACAAGGAGCTAGTCGGCGATTGTGTCATGATGATTGCAAGCGAGGCGCCGCTGGTCCAATCTGCCGCTCATCAATCCAAGAGGAATGCCATGTCCTTTCTCAAATCGCTGTTCGGCCTTGGTGGTGGCAAGGAACAAGGTGGCACCGCACCCGCTGGCGCGGCCAAGGAGGCCGAGCACAAGGGCTTCATGATCCGCGCTACGCCCTACAAGGATGGCGGCCAGTATCAGACGGCGGGCACCATCTCTAAGGAGCTCGGCGGCGAGATGAAGGAATACAAATTCGTCCGAGCCGACCGGTTCTCGACCCTTGAGGAAGCGGCCGATCTTTCGCTGTCGAAGGGCCGCCAGATCATCGACGAGCAGGGCGAAAGGATGTTCAACTAATTCCACTTAGCGAGGCATTCATGACTGCCTACCGGTTTTCCCGTCTTGCCGCCGTCATCTTCGCGATCATCGCCTTGCTGCAATTGCTGCGCGCGTTCACCGGCTTCGAGATCGCGGTGGGCGGCGAGATCATGCCAGTCTGGCCGAGCTGGATCGCCGCCATTGTCGCGGGGTTCCTCGCTTATCTAGGGTTCACCGCGAGCGAACGCTGAGGGTCTTGCGAGGTACGGGGTTGTTACCCTCGCGCCGCCCCTCACCCTCCCATTGCTTTGCAATGGGCCCCTCCCTCTCCCCGCTAAAGCGCAGGGCTGTCCGGGGAAAGTGAATCAAGCGGCGAGCTTCCTCCAAGCATTCCCGCTCTCCCGTCCGAAGGATGGGAGAGGGTGCCCGAAGGGCGGGTGAGGGCTCTTTGCCTGTCAACAAATGCTGTTGAAATCCTCCCATGCTTCGCACGGGAGAAGGGAAGACCCTGGTGAGTTCTGAGTCCCGCTTATCGAAAATATGCTTACATCCCTGCTCTTGTGGGCCTTCATGGATACTTCGCAAATTTTCCCCGGACAGCCCTGCGCTAAAGCGGGGCGAGGGTGATTTCGATCACGCCGCTTCGAGCGCGTGGCTCAAAGCAACACCGAGTTTGACCAGGTTCATGTTGGTAAAGTCCTTTGGAATCTCGGCAACGACTGCCTTGCGCAATTCATCGCTCATCGCCTTGCGCAAGGCGCCAAGCGCCGTCGGCGCGGCGGCGACCACCAGTGCCGAAAAATTCTGCTGGCGCAAATCCTCGGCGAGGTCCGCCGCGACCTCAGCCATCAGCCGATCCTCGGCCTGTTGATGGAAATCAGTCGGTTCCATGGAGGCGCGGCCCGGCCCGACGCTGGCATGGGTGCGGCCGGGCTTATCGGTGCCGAGATCGCGGGTTGGCGGTATCGCCTGGTCATATTTGCGCAGGATGGTGAGCAACAGGTTTTGCGCATCCCCGTCATTGCGCATGACGAGCGCCCGCCCGCCATCCGTCACGACAATCCAATCTTTGTGATTTACACGGTCAGCAAGCATTTACGTCCTCATGGCAATTCGCAAGACCAACGCATGATATCGAGCAATGGTTTCCGGCATGCGGCAGTTCCAGAATTGAGATCGCGATCGGAATGCGCGGGTTAAAATGACTCAGGCGGCAATGGCGGAGCGTTCCGCCGCTCGGGCAATGAGGCGGAGGTCCGCGACGAATTTGCGGTATTCGAGGCGGCGTGCCGCCTGATCGGGCACACGCAACAGAAAAGAGGGGTGCACGGTGACGAAGCCCTTATGGCCCATGAGATCG
>VAZZ01000218.1 GCA_005884715.1 Alphaproteobacteria bacterium
GCACATCAACACCTTTGAGCTCGGCCAGCATGGCCGTTACCAGACCAATGTCTGGGCCTATAGGGGAGTGAACACTGTGAAAGCGGGGCGATAGACGAATTAGCCTCCACCCAACCGTGAAGCCGGTCCAGATGATTGCCGATGCCATCAAGGATGTTTCCGGGGGCAACGGCATCGTCCTGAACCTCTTCGGCGGCAGTGGCTCGACCCTGATTGCTGCCCACAAGACAGGCAGGCGGGCGTTTATCTGTGAATATGACCCTATCCTGGCTTGTCCGTCGGCAGAACCGATGGCGAGCCCGGCGGCACCGACGCCGAGCGCGGCAATGCCCAAAAGGTGGCGACGGCGATGATTGAGTCCTCGGACTTTGTATTTTTCCAATCGGGTTCAGATCGATGTTGGAGCGGTAAGTGGCGCGCGCACGCATGCGCGCCCGTAAGTCGGATCGATTAGCGGAGTGTTTTGAAGGCAGCGCGCATTTCGCCCACGAAGAGCTCCGGCTGCTCCCAGGCAGCAAAGTGCGTGCCCTTGTCGAACTTGTTGTAGTGGATGAGCTTGGGATACGCCTTTTCCGCCCAGCTCTTCGGGGCCTGATAGATCTCTTCGGCAAAGGCACTGACGGCGACCGGGATCTTGATGCCCCTCACATCGAAGAAGCCGCCGGGCGGAAGATTATGCCTGGTATCCCAATAAAGCTGCGCCGAGGAGATCGCGGTGTTCGTCAGCCAGTAGAGCGTAACGTTGTCGAGGATGTCGTCCCGCGTCAGCCCCTCCCGCTTGCCGTCGATAGCGCGCGC
This sequence comes from Alphaproteobacteria bacterium, assembly GCA_005884715.1. Lineage (GTDB taxonomy): Bacteria > Pseudomonadota > Alphaproteobacteria > Rhizobiales > Aestuariivirgaceae > Taklimakanibacter. The sequence continues at coordinate 799 of VAZZ01000218.1, forward strand.
GATCATTCGGTAGCTGCGAATGTCATGGTCGAGCATCCACGCTGCAAGGCCGACCGGAGAATCGACGATCCCGTACAATGTCTGCGGGCGGTTGTTCATCTCGAGCGCGTAGCCCAGCCCGTTCTTGTAGAAGTCGTCAAGTTGATCCCACGCGTGTTTTTCATCAGGCGAGAGGCCAGCCGGCGGCGGGCCACCGAGCGCGAGTGCCTTCGACACATCGGCGGGAACGGTGGCGGCCATGTTGGTGTGAATACCGAGCAATCCCGGCGGCTGCTGCAGGGCCATGATCTCTGAGATGGCATTGCCCCAGTCGCCACCCTGCGCCACGTACTTGGTGTAGCCGAGGCGCTGCATCAGCGTCGCCCAGGCCTTGGCGATGCTGACCGGGTTCCAGCCGGGCGCCGTCGGCTTGCCCGAGAACCCGTAGCCAGGCAGCGACGGGATCACGAGATGGAAGGCATCCGCCGCGGTTCCACCATGCGCCGTGGGATTGGTCAGGGGATCGATGATCTTCAACTGCTCGATGATCGAACCGGGCCACCCGTGCGTGACGATCATCGGCAGCGCATTCTCGTGCTTGGAACGAACGTGAATGAAATGAATGTCGAGCTCATCGATTCCGGTGATGAAGTTCGGCAGCGCGTTCAGTTTCGCCTCGCACTTGCGCCAATCGTGCTTCGTCGCCCAGTAGTGCGCGAGTTTCTGAATCGTCGCGAGCCGTACGCCCTGCGAGTCATCCCCGACCGTTTCGCGCTCGGGCCATCGCGTCGCGGCAACGCGCCGGCGCAGATCGGTCAAGTCGGCGTTCGGAAATTTTGCTCGAAACGGACGAATGGCGGTCTTGTCGGTCATGCTGTCCTCCCCTTGAGCTGGTGATTCAGTTTGCGCCGCGGCCGGCGCATAAGATGGCAACAGAGATGCCATGGCGCTCGCCGCGGTGAGCTTGAGACCATCGCGGCGGCTAATCTGTACGGCCTTTGTCTTAGGTGGGCAATCTTTTGCAGCTCTCTCTTTCACGAAATGGCCTCCTTCAAACAATGCGTCGACTTGGATTTCAACGAAGTGCGCGGGGAGCGAAGAAGCATCAGGAATTATGCTCTTCTGCGTGTCAAGTGCCGGAGTGTGATTATTTGGAGCTTTTTGGAAAATTTTGAGACAGGACCGCATTGACGAATTGCCGGAAATTTGGTCGCTCAAATACCGTCGCGATTAGGCTTTGTCATCGTCAGATCACGGATGAGGGTCCATTAGCAGCCTGCTTGCCGGCCAGCGCAGTCCTCATCACGATTTCCTCG
>VAZZ01000219.1 GCA_005884715.1 Alphaproteobacteria bacterium
CTCTATGTCATTGTCGGCCACGCCGTCTCACGCCAGGGCGGTACCTCCGGCATACCGCGCCTCGGGGCGGCGATGGCGATCGCCTTCATCGTGGCATCGCCTTTCGGGGTTGGTGATGCCGCCGTCGTCGCCTCCCATCCGCTGCTGCTTCTCGCCGGCATCGGGGTCGGCATCTCCTCATCCGTCATTCCCTATATCTGCGACCAGCTGGCGATGGCGCGATTGCCGCGCGCGAGCTTCGCTCTGATGCTGACCTTGCTGCCGGCCATTGCCGCGGTGACGGGCGCGGTCGTGCTGAGGCAGATTCCGGGGCCCATCGATCTCGCCGGCATTTTCCTGGTGATCCTCGGCGTCGGCCTGCACCGGCCGGCGGAAGCGCAAGACCCGATCGCTGCCTCACGCGAGGAACCGCAAGCTATCGGCTAGCTCGCTTCCCCGAGGCGCTCCAATAGTCGAAAGCCAATTGCTGGCGGCTGCGCACGAAGCCGAGCGCCTCCTTGCCGGTCCAGGGTCCCGACCCACCAACCTTGACCCGGCACCCGGTCCGATTCGCGAACCACCAGAGCGGCGAGTTCCGGCTCACCCGCATCGCGGCCAGATTCATCGATCGCATCGAGGGTGCGGCACAGAGCGCGCATCTTGGGACGGGTAAAGCGGTGGCCGAGTTCCATGAGCAATTCCGAATAGCTCACCACCCGACGCCCCTTCGCCGCCTCGATCAGCAGTGCGCGCACCGCTCGTTGGTCACCAATCGGCGTGCCCGGAATGTCCTCGAAGGAGCTTTGGCTATCTTTCATTCTGCCCATCGCGGGCCAGACTAGCACCCGCAAGCCAGTTGCCATCAATCTCATCGAGGAGAAAAAACCGTACGAAGGATTGTCTGCCAAGGACAGCGGTGCGCGCGACCGTCATGGCATGCGAAAGCACTGCCGACCTGATCACGCCGCCTGGCGGAAAGCGGCGAGCTTCTGGCGATAGCTCAGCGCCTCGACGATATGGAGGCGGCCGATGCGGTCCTCGCCGTCGAGATCCGCAAGGGTGCGCGCCACGCGCAAAACGCGGTGATAGCCCCGCGCCGAGAGCATCATGGCGTCAGATGCATCATGCAGGATGCGCAGGCCCGCTTCGTCGGGCTTGGCGATCTCATCGAGGACGGCACCATCGGCTGCGGCGTTGGTCGTGAGATGCGATGCGCCGAGCCTGGCAAATCTGTCGCGCTGGCGGTCGCGGGCCTTGGCGACACGGACCGCCACCTCGCTACTTCCTTCCTGCGGCGCTGGACGGGTCAGATCAGCCGCGCGCACGGCGCCGAGCTCGATCTGGATATCGAGGCGATCGAGCAGCGGACCCGACAACCGCCCCTGATAATCACCGGCACAGCGTGCACCCTTGCGGCAGACATGGCCCGGTTCACCCGCCATGCCGCATTTGCACGGATTCATCGCGGCGACCAGCTGGAAGCGCGCCGGATAAGTCACGTGATAATTGGCGCGCGCGACTTGCGTCTCGCCCGTCTCCAAAGGCTGGCGCAGAGCTTCGAGGACGCGCGGCTGGAATTCCGGTAATTCATCGAGGAACAGCACGCCGTGATGGCTCAATGAAATC
>VAZZ01000018.1 GCA_005884715.1 Alphaproteobacteria bacterium
GACGAATAGATCGCTTCGCCGTTTTTCCGGAACTCAATATATAGTACGGGCCGGCCATCTTGCAGCTGGTCGCCGGTCAGCGTCCCCGGTGCGGCGCTTTTTCCCATTATCCCTACAGGCTCTCCGGCTTGCAGAAACTGTCCCTGCTCGGCCGTGATCTCGCCCAAGCCTGCCAGGAGGACATGATAGCCGCCGCCGGTGTTCAAGATCAAGAGTTGACCGTAGGACCGGAAGGGGCCCGCAAACTCCACATGGCCGTCGACCGGGGTCACCACCTGGGCATCGGCCCTGGTGGCGACGAAAACCCCCCGAGTCTTGCTGCCAAATCCGTCGCTCGCGCCATAGGCCTTGAGAATCTGGCCCTGGGCCGGATATTGCAGGCTGCCCTTGATATCGGCGAAAGCCATGCGGGGCTGGAGTTTCTTCGCGGCGGCAATCCGAGCCTGGGCTTCGGCCTTGGCCTTGATTTCGGCCGCGGTCTTGGCCTCCGCCTCGGCCCGGGCCTTCTCGGCGGCCTCGACCTTGAGGCGCTCCTCCTCCAGGGTGGCGAGGAGCTGCTTCATGTCCTTTGCCTTGTCGGCAAGTTCCTGGGCCCGCTGCTTTTCGGCCTTCAGCCGGTCTAGCGTATCGGCGAGCAGCGACTTCTTGCGGGCCTGCAAATCGGTCATTTCCTGGCGCGACGACAGGAGCCTGGCGACATGATCCTTGAGCCTTTCCTGCTCGGTACGGGTCTGGGCTCCAAGGGTCTCGAGGCGGGTCAGCTGGGCCGACAGGGCAGCGGCATCCTGGCGCAGCTCCGGAACGATGGTTCCGAACATCATGGCGCTGCGCAAGGCGGAAAGGACATCGCTCGGTTCGACGACGAGGGCCGGCGGCGGGTTTCGCTCGATACGCTGGAGCCCAGCGAGCAGCCGGGAAATCTCTTCGCGCCTCGCGCCGAGATCCGAATGGATGCGCAACTGCTCGGCATCGAGTTCCTGCAGGCGCTCCTCGGCGGCAAGTATCGCCGCTTCACGCGACTGGATCTTTTCGGCCAAGGCAATGAGTCTCTCCGACAGAGCGGCCTGTTCCTGGACGATCGCCTCGCGTTCGGCGACGATTTGCTGCTGCAGCGATTTCGAGGCGTCGATTTGCTGTTCGATGGTCGAGAGATCATCCGCCGTCTGCGCCATGGCAAAGGGTGTCATGACAGCAAAAGCCGCCATGGCCGTCAGCACCGGGTGCAGGTTCGGGAACAGCGACCTCATTATCGGCAATCTATCCAGCGGCCATGTCCAAAATGGGGCTTGAGTTGGGCGTGTTGAGACCGCGATGCGAAAATTTGGATCACACGCGATGATAGGGATGTTTCACCAAAATAGTGACCGCCCGGTAAATTTGCTCAGCCAGCATCGCTCGTGCCAGCCGATGCGGCCAGGTCATCGGACCGAAAGACAGAAGAAGGCCGGCTTTCCTGCGCATCTCCGCGCCATGCCCATCCGGCCCGCCAATGAGGAAAGCCACGGAGGGCGTGCCCTGGTCGAGGTGACGCCGCAGCAATGCCGCGAAATCGTCGCTCGAAAGGCTCTTGCCTCTTTCATCGAGCACGATGCTGAAGCAGGGGGAGGGGCAAGCGCCAGTGAGGAGGGAAGCTTCCGCCACCATGCGGCCTTGCGCATCGGGCAGTTTCGATTCGGCGAAATCGCGCGTCTCCAGCCCGGTTATGCCGCAGGAGCGGCCAATCCCGCGCGCCCGCTTCGTGTAGTCTTCAAGCAATTCAAGCTCGGGCCCGGCCTTCAGCCGGCCAATGGCGAGAATATGAAGCTTCATTTCTTTCGACGCGCTTGCCTATAGGAGGAAACGCGCGCTCGGGCTAGACGGCAACGCGCTCGTCAGGCGCGTGATCCGACCAGAGTTTCTCAAGATTGTAGAAGCTTCTGACTTCCGGCCGGAAGATATGCACGATCACATCGCCGGCATCGACCAGCACCCAGTCGGCATTGGGCATGCCTTCGATGCGCAGGTCCTTGCGGCCGTCGCCTTTGAGCTTCTCGACCAGCTGATCGGCAATCGCGCCAACATGGCGGTTCGACCGGCCGGAGGCGACAACCATACCATCGGCAATGAGGGCTTTGCCATTGAGATCGATGGTGACGATGTCCTCGGCCTTGGCATCTTGAAGATGGCTGAGGATGGAAGTGAGGAGAGGGTTCTTCGTCTTGCGCTTAGGCGCAGACTTCACCGCAACGGCGCGCTTAGGCGCGCCGCTTTTCTGTCTTGGCGCTGTCAGTGTGGATATCCTCTTCAATAAGGCAGTTCTGCATAAGGACTGCGTCAGTTCCCCTTGGGGTTACGACACCCCAGACAATAGGTGCGCGAGCGATTCTATTCAAGCACCCTAGTCATGACGCAGTCATGACGGCCCTCTTTCTGGGGAATTGCTTCTCTCTTATGGCCGTTGAACTCTCCGGACGCAGCGGCATAGGAATAAAGCACCAGGCCGGGGGCGGCGAGCCTGGGAGGTCCCGGGCCCACTCGCTGGCGATGCGGCGGCTCTCATAACGCAGTGCCGCCGGGCTCTCGAGGGCGCGCATGGAGAAACCCGGCCGCGCCAGGATGGCGAGCGGGATCATCTCGGGAATGTCGGTCCAGTCGTTCCAATGGTGCAAATGGGCGAAGCTGTCGGCCCCCATGATCCAGATGAAGCGGCCCCGCCGCAGCACCGGACGCAAGGCAGCGAGCGTCGCGGCCGTCGTGCGCGTGCCCAATTGCCGTTCGAGATCGGTGACGATGAAGCGTGGATGATCTGCGACCTGACGGGTCACTTTCAAACGCTCGTCATAATCACGGTAGCCATCGGCATCTTTCAGCGGATTCTGCGGCGAGACCAGCCACCAGATCCAATCGAGCCCGAGGCGCTTCAGCGCATACAAGGCTACGGCGCGATGGCCGCTATGCGCCGGGTTGAACGAGCCGCCGAACAGCCCGATACGCTGGCCTGTGCCGAACGGCGGAGGAACGATCACGAGCGTATCTGCCCCGTCCCGGACACCTGGTATTTGAAGGTCGTCAATTGCTCGAGGCCGACCGGGCCTCTGGCATGCAGCCGGCCAGTGGCAATGCCGATCTCGGCACCGAAGCCGAATTCGCAGCCATCGGCGAATTGCGTCGAGGCATTGTGCAAGGTGATGGCGCTGTCGACTTCGCGCAGGAAGCGTCCGGCGGCTGCCGCATCATCGGTGACGATCGCATCGGTATGCTGCGATCCGTAGCTGGCAATATGCGCCATCGCCTCTTCAAGGCCTGAGACGACCTTCATCGAGACGATAGCGTCGAGATATTCGGTCGACCAGTCCTCCTCGGTTGCGGGCTTCACCCTGGGATCGGCGCCTTGTGTCTCGGCGCAGCCGCGGATCTCGCAGCCTGCCTCGATCAATGCCGCGATGAGCGGCTTCAGATGCGTCGCGGCACAGGCCCGGTCGATGAGAATGGTTTCGGCCGCGCCGCACACACCGGTGCGCCGCATCTTGGCGTTGAGCACGATCGATTTCGCCATGGCGAGCGATGCGGCCTTGTCGACATAGACATGGCAGATGCCTTCGAGATGGCTGAAGACCGGCACGCGGGCTTCCTGCTGGACGCGGGCGACGAGGCTCTCGCCGCCGCGCGGCACGATGAGATCGATGGTGCCCTCGAGCCCGCCAAGCAAGAGACCGACGGCATCGCGATCCATGGTCGGCACCATCTGGATGGCTTCCATGGGAAGCCCCGCCGCAAGGAGCCCACGCTGCAAAGCAGCGACGATGGCGGCTGAGGTGCGGAAGCCGTCCGAGCCGCCGCGCAATATGGCGGCATTGCCGGATTTCATGGCGAGTGCTCCCGCATCGGCAGTCACATTCGGCCGGCTCTCATAGATAATGCCAATGACCCCAATCGGCACCCGCACGCGCGCTATGTCGAGGCCGTTGGGCCTCGTCCAGCGCTCCGTCACCTGGCCGACCGGATCCGGCAAGAGGGCGATGTCATCGAGACCCTTCGCCATCGCCGCGGTGCGCTCAGGCGTAAGGGTCAGGCGATCGAGGAAGGATGATTTGAGATCCTTGCCCTTGGCGAGAGCGAGATCGGCCGCATTCTCGCTGGCGATGATATCGGCATCATGGCGGATCGCTTCCGCCATCCTGGCAAGCGCCAGATTCTTGACCGCGGCTGGGGCCAGCGCCAGCACGCGCGCCGCCTGCCTTGCCTTCCGCCCCATGGCGATAAGCGAAGCCCGCGTGTCGGCTTTGGGCTCAATCTTGTTCATGCGCGCGCTCCCGCCGTCATCACCAGATCATCCCGATGCACCATCTCATCGCGCCCCCTGAAGCCCAAGACGTTCTCGATCTCGCTGGTCTTGCGCCCGGCGATGCGCGCCGCATCGTCCTTGTCATAAGCGACGAGGCCGCGGGCGATCTCGATCCCAGCCTCGCTTACAATACTCACCGCATCGCCTCTGGCAAAGCTGCCTTCGATGCGCTTGATGCCGGCCGGCAGCAGGCTCTTGCCCTTGTTCAGGGCGGTTACGGCACCCTGATCGATATGAAGCCGTCCCATCGGCACCAATGTGCCGGCGATCCAGCGCTTGCGCGACTGCAAGGGATTGGCCCCCGACATGAACCAGGTGCAGGTTTCGCCATTCTCGATGCGGCGGAACGGATGCAGCCCATGGCCCGAGGCGATAACCATATTGCAGCCTGAGGCGAGCGCGATCTTTCCGGCCTCTATCTTGGTGATCATGCCGCCCGAACCCAGGCCCGATACCGGCTTGCCGGCCATGGCCTCGATCTCCGGCGTGATCTCCATGATCTCAGGGATGATCTCAGCCCCCGGCGTTCCCGGCGGGGCGGTATAGAAGCCATCAATGTCAGACAGCAGCACCAGGCAATCGGCCGACATCATCGAAGCGACGCGGGCAGCGAGGCGGTCATTGTCGCCATAGCGGATCTCGGACGTCGCCACCGTGTCATTCTCATTGATCACCGGCACTGCGCCCTGCGACAGCAGCATCGACAAGGTAGAGCGGGCATTGAGATAGCGCCGGCGCTCTTCCGTATCATTGAGGGTCACCAGGATCTGGGCGGCGACGATCGAATGTTTGCGCAGGGCCTCCGACCAGGCATGGGCAAGCGCAATCTGGCCGACGGCGGCGGCAGCCTGGCTCTCTTCCAGGCGAATGGCGCCTGAGGCAAAGCCCAGATTGCGGCGGCCAAGCGCAATGGCGCCCGAGGATACGATGATGATATCCTGGCCCCGTTGCCGCGCACTCGCGAGATCCTCGGTCAGGGATGCAAGCCAGGGGGCCTTGATCGTCCCCGTCTTGCCGTCGACAAGAAGAGCCGAGCCGATCTTTACCACGATGCGGCGGGCCTGATTCAGTCTCTGTGTCACGGCTGCCAGTTCTCGATCTTGACGTTGTCGCTCACCTCGCCCCTTTCGGCGCGCCTCGTATCGGAGATGACGTTCAGGAGCTTCTTCATCACCTCATCGACATTCTTGCCCGTAGCACCCGACATGGTGATCGGGACTTTGCGGATGAGGCGCCTGAAGGTGGCGATCTTGCGGACGAGGTCTTCCTCGGAGATCGCATCGGTCTTGTTGAAGGCGATCACTTCCGGCTTCTCGGAAAGATGGCCACCATAGGATTTGAGCTCCTTGCGGATGACGCGATAGGCCGCGACCGGATCTTCGCCCGTGACATCGATGAGATGGAGGAGCACGGCGCAGCGCTCGACATGGCCGAGGAAACGGGTGCCGAGGCCGTGGCCCTCGTGGGCGCCCTCGATGAGGCCCGGAATATCGGCGAGGACGAAGCTCGATCCTCCGACACGCACCACGCCGAGCTGCGGGTTCAAGGTGGTAAAGGGATAATCGGCAATCTTCGGTTTCGCTGCCGAAACAGCGGCGAGCAAAGTCGACTTGCCGGCATTGGGAAGTCCGAGAAGACCTGCATCGGCGATGAGCTTCAGTCTCAGCCACAGCCAGCGCTCCTCGCCCACCTCGCCCGGATTGGCCCGGCGCGGCGCCCGGTTGGTCGAAGACTTGAAATGCGCATTACCGAAGCCGCCATTGCCGCCGCGCGCCAGGCGCAGGCGATCGCCGATTTTAGGTAGATCACCGACCAGCGTCTCATTGTCTTCTTCGAAGACCTGCGTACCGGCTGGCACTTTGAGAGTGATGTCGGGCGAATTGGCGCCGGCGCGGTCGCGCCCCATGCCATGGCCGCCGGTCTGCGCCTTGAAATGCTGCTGGTAGCGATAGTCGATCAGCGTGTTCAAACCGTCGACCGCTTCGATCCAGATGTCGCCGCCGCGCCCGCCATCGCCGCCATCGGGACCGCCCATCTCGATGAACTTCTCACGGCGAAAGGAAACGCTGCCGGCGCCACCGTCGCCGGAGCGGATATAGATCTTCGCCTGATCCAGGAATTTCATAATATTTGCCTAATTATGTAAGCGTTATCTGTAGGAATTGCCCTTACGTAATCTGCCCGTAAATTGCACAGATAAGACCTCATTGTGGACACAACCCTCGGGCCTTTTGATAGCTTCGGCGCTGGTACGACAGGGACACTACACCAGCGAAGGGGAATTCGAAAAACAAGAGGGATACCTGAATGAGGTCTGTTTATGCGTTGCTGCCGGCCGCTCTTTTGGCCGGCACCGTCCTTGCTGCACCGGCTGAGGCCAAAGGAACGGAGGATCCCGGTGTTCATGCCGAGCGCGTCGAGGCTCAGAAGAAATACTTCAAGATCGCCGAGCTGAAGAAATCCGGCAAAATCCGTAAAATCGCCAGCCTGAAGACGCGAAGGGTCGCGACCGTCAAGGCAGCCAAAGTGGCAAGCGCCAAGACCCCAAAAACAGCGCATGTCAAAATAGCGAGCGCCAAGACCTCCAAAATAGCGCGTGTCAAAATGGCGAGCGCCAAGATCGGCAAATTGGCGAGCTTGCCCGAGATGGTTGCGAGCAAGACCAGCAAGTTTGCCGCCTTCAATACGATGGGCAGCACGGAGACGTTGCGCAGCGGTCCGCGCCAGATTGCGCTGCAGATGGCCGGCATCAAGATGAACATGTCCAGCCAGGCGCTTGCGATCAAAGGCGCCAACGACATTGAGGTCGCCTCGATCATCCGCGAGATGGCGCCATCTTACGGTGTGCCGACCTGGTTCGCATTGCGCATCGCCAATGTTGAATCGGGCTTCAATCCTTATGCGCGCGGGAGCGCCGGCGAGATCGGCATCTATCAGCTCAAATGCGAGACTGCGCGTGGAATGGGGTTTGAGGGCGATTGCTCGCAGCTTACCGATATTCGCACCAATGTGCGCTGGGGACTCAAGCATCTTTCGCTTGCCATCGAGTCCTCGGGCGGCAATCTCATGCTCGCCGCGTCTAAGCACAATGCCGGGCTCGGCCACAAGTCGCTGGTGCACAGCTACATCGCCAAGGTGTTTTGATTTCGGGTTCTTTACCCTCGCCCTTGTGGGTTGGGTTGCGAGCGCAGCGAGCCGGGCGGAACTGAGGCCCATGAAGCAGGATTGCTTCAAACGCATCGGGAGAGCTCCTGCCAGCGCTCGCGCGTCAGGCTGAAGCGATGGCCCGGCACGTTGGCCTTTAGAACCAGCGAGTCGATCTCATATCTTCCGATATGTTCGAAGCCGGCTTTCTCGAGAACCCGGCGTGACGCCAGATTCTGCAGCCGACAACCGGAGACCAGACATTCATGCCCGGCGACGGTGAAGGCCTGGGCGATGACGGCCTTGACCGCTTCGCTCATATAGCCCTTGCCCCAATAGGGCTCACCCAGCCAATAGCCGAGTTCGGGTTCCACGCTCTGGCGCCGCTCGTAGCTGCATATGCCGATCAGGGTTTCGGCCTGATTCTTCAGACATAGGGCGAATACCCTCTCATCGGCGGGCGGATCCTTGGTCAAGGCGATGAATTGGCGCGCATCCTCGATTTTATAGGGATAGGGCACACGCGCCAGCATCACGGCGATCTTGTAATTATCGATGAGCGTGGCGATCGTTTCGGCGTCGCGAGCCCCGATGTTGCGCAAGATGAGGCGGTCGGTGATGATGACATCCTTGGTCATGGCTCTGTTCCAAACAAAAAGGGAGATGGTTCGCCCATCTCCCCGTTTGTCGAAACATTTTCATTCGCACCGGATTGATGAGCCCGGTGGAATGGCAGGATCCACCGTTATTCTGCGGCCTTCGGCGGGTAGACTGATACGATCTGCCTGTTGCGCTTGCTGGCGCGGAAGGTAACCGTGCCGGCTACCGTGGCGAAGATCGTATGGTCGCGGCCTATGCCGACGCCCGTACCCGGATGCCATTTCGTGCCGCGTTGGCGGACGATGATGTTGCCCGGAATGACGGCCTCGCCGCCGAAATGCTTGACGCCGAGACGGCGGCCTGCCGTATCGCGTCCGTTGCGGGATGAACCGCCTGCTTTTTTGTGAGCCATGGGTGGTTGTCCTTACCTTATTCCTTGCTCTTCTTGGCCGCCTTGGCCTTTTCGGCCTTGGCTTCCTTGTCGACCTTGGCGCGCGCCGGCTTGGCCGGGGCCTTCGTCTTGCTGGCTGACGTCGCTGCAGGCGCCGTTTCCGCGGGAGCGGTTTCCGTCGTCTTCTCAGCCTTGGCCGGCTTCGCCGCCGCCTTCTTCGCAGGCTTGGCGCCGCCGGTCAGGATTTCGGTGATCCTGACCGAGGTCAGATCCTGGCGATGGCCGTTCTTGCGGCGGAAATGCTTGCGGCGATGCTTCTTGAAGATGATGATCTTGGGGCCGCGCACCTGGCCGATGATCTCGGCGGCGACGGTGGCGCCGGCCACGAAGGGGGCGCCCACATCGACGCTGCCGTCGGAAGCGACCATGAGGACATCGGTGAATTCCACGATGTCGCCGGCCTCTCCGGGAAGCTTTTCGATCTGGAGCTTGTCGTCGGCTGCAACGCGATACTGCTTGCCGCCCGTCTTGATGACTGCGTACATATTCTATCCTTTTCCCGCGCCCATCGGCGCCGCACTTAAGAGCGGACTTCGGTCAGATCAACTGAGCCTGAGGCAGCGACATTAATTGTGGGAGCCACAGAGGCCCCCGCAAGTCGGCGCGGTTCTAGCCAGAGGGACATATAATGTCAAGAAAATCGCTTCCCGGCGCGGTTGGGTCAGTTTTTGCCCGCCAGGGCGGAGGGCCAATATGGCGCAGAAGAGAGGGTTGCCGGGAGAGAGTTCATTCGCTATTTACCCCCCGCCGCCTTACGCGCGCCTCGTGATCCTGCGGAGAGGTGGCTGAGCGGTT
>VAZZ01000220.1 GCA_005884715.1 Alphaproteobacteria bacterium
AGGCGAAGTATTTATATTCACCGCGCCCGAAGCCGTGCCGGCTCATGATGATGCGGCTGCGGAACTGGGCGTCATCGGGATAGGATTTGGCAAGCTTCACACATTCATCGGGGTTGAGTAATCTGTCGATGATCGCCGCACCATGCTTGTCGAGATCGCCTGCGATAGCGGACCAGTCGCGTCCCGTCACACGCTTGGTGAGCGAAGAGGGCAGGGCGTCCGTCACAGGACGCCCTCCCGCTCGAGCAGTGCCCGCTTGCGGTGCACGCCCCAGCGGTAGCCTGAGATCGAGCCGTCCTTGCGCAGGATGCGGTGACAGGGAATGGCAATGGCAATCCGGTTGGCCGCACAGGCTTCACCCACATCCTTCGCGGCACCTTTCATGCCGATATGCTCGGCGAGTTCCGAATAGCTCATGGTCTTGCCGGCGGGGATGGCGCGCAAGGCCTGCCAGACCTTGATTTCGAAATCGGAGCCATTGAGATCAAGCGGCAGATCGGGCGCTTTCGCCGGCGTCTCGATCATCGCTACGACTTGGACGATATGCCGTGCCAGTTCGTCATTCCCGGAGGGTTGCGCCTGCGGGAAGGATTGCCGCAGATCGGCAATGAGCCTTTCGCGATTGCTGCCGATCAGAATGGCGCAAACGCCTGTCCCGGTGGCGGCGACCAGCACCTGGCCCAATGATGATGTGCCGAAAGCGAAGCCGACGGCTTCGTCCCCATTGGTGGGGAGGCGGGTTGCGGGATCATTTCGGGGGATCGAGTTCAACATCATGGCGGATACTCCTCGTTGCATGGCGTCAATCTGGGGGAGGAGAGGGGCCATATCCACCCGAAACCGGATCATTAGAGCGCGCGTGTTCGGATTATTATTTCCCCTCACCCTGAGGTGTGAGCGAAGCGAGCCTCGAAGGGTGTGTTGCGGCACTTCGCTCTATCCTGAGGGATGCTTCGAGGGCCGCTTCGCGGCCACCTCAGCATGAGGGTACTTGGCGAATGGAATTTTAGAAAATTACTCTGTATACGGAGTAATGATCGGACTGTCCCATCAGGCCATTTGTCTCGCAGCTGCACAGGCACCGGCTTGGCGTTCTGCCGGGGCTTGGGCTACAGTCAGCGAAAATGAGGAAGTGCTCCCTTTGTCGCCCTTGAATACTGAATGAACGCTCAATGAAAATAAGAGGAAATCATGCTTTATCAGGCTGGCAACCGCTTCAATCGGGACGATCTCTGGCAAAAAGACCACGATCATTTCCTCCACCCCTATACACATTTCGACAGCTTCAAGGAGAAGGGCTCGCTCGTCCTGGTCGAGGGCGAGGGCTGCTATGTCAAGGATGCCGTAGGCCGGCGCTATTTCGACGGCATCGGCGGCATGTGGTGCGTCAATGCCGGCTATGGCCGCAAGGAGATCGCCCAGGCGATGGCCGACCAGGCGCTCCAGCTCTGCTATACGACGACCTTCGTCGACGTCACCAATGCGCCGGCGGCCGAGCTTGCCGCCAAGCTGGCCTCGCTAGCGCCAAGAAACCTCAATCACGTGGCCTTCGCCACCTCGGGCTCCTGCGGCATCGATACGGCCATCAGGCTTGCCCATTATTATCAGTCACGCAGAGGCGAGACAGAACGCAAATACATCATCTCGCGCAAGAACTCCTATCACGGCTCGACCTATCTCGGCATGACGGTGGGCCTGCGCGATGGCGATCAGTCGCCGCATTTCCGCTATGTGAACGACCTGGTGCATCATCTCTCGGCACCCTACCCCTATCGCCGCCCCGACGGCATGAGCCTCGCGGAATTCAGCGACTTCCTGGTCGAAGAATTCCGCCAGAAGATCGAAAGCCTGGGCGCTGAAAACATCGCGGCCTTCATCGCCGAGCCGGCGCAAGCCTCAGGCGGCGTCACCATGCCGCCGCCCGATTACCTGCCGCGCATGAGCAGATTGTGCCGCGACAATAGCATCCTGTTCATCGCCGATGAAGTAGTGACGGCCTTCGGACGGCTCGGCCACATGTTCGCTTCCGAGGCCGAATTTGGCATCCTGCCCGACATCATCGTCACCGCGAAGGGTCTGACGTCGGGCTATATCCCGCTTTCGGCCGTCATCTATTCGGATGCCATCCATGAGGTGATCAGCGCGCCCGACGCCGATGCCTGGTTCACCCACGGCTTTACCTATTCGGGCCATCCGGTCGCCTGCGCGGTGGGACTCAAGAACATCGAGATCATCGAGCACGAAGATCTTCTCGGCAATGCCGCCAGCGTCGGCGATTATCTCGAACAGCGGCTCAACGAACTCGACACTCTGCCGATCGTAGGCGACGTGCGCGGCAGAAGGCTGATGATGTGCGTCGAATATGTCGCCGACAAGAAAACCAAGCAGAAGCTTCCCGATGAAGCGAATATCTCGAAGCGCATCTCGAATGAATGCGAGGCGCATGGGCTCCTGGTGCGCCCGATCGGCCATCTCGACGTGCTGTCGCCGCCCTTGATCATCACCAGGCAGCAGGTCGACTTCATCGCCGATACGCTGGGCGCGGCGATCCGCAAGGTCACCGATGAACTGGTGCGGGAGAAAGTGATCTGACGACGTCCAACCTATTCCGTCATCCCGGCGAAAGCCGGGACCCCCGATTGTTTCAGCTCAAAAGATACACATCCTCCGGACCGTCCTCTTCATCGATCTGCACGCCGATTCGGCGGGCACCGAATTTGCGCGCCAGGCCTTGCGAAGGGGTGTTGCCGGGAGAGATCGAAAATATGAAGTGGCGCGCGCCGCGCTCACGCGCCCAAGCCATCAATGCGCGCACCGCTTCTTCGACATAGCCCTGCCGACGATGCGCCTCGAAGATCGTGTAGCCCAGTTCGGCACAAGCGTCCTTTTGCGCGAGCTCATGCCATTGCGGCAGCTCGTGGAAATTGACATAGCCCACAGCTTCATTGGTTCGGCGCAAGGCGATGGCGCGCACGGACCATGGGCGGTATTGCGGGCAGCCGGGCAATTGTACGAGACGGCGCCGGGTGAGGGGGGATATGTCTGCCCAGTCCGGGGGAAGCCTCAAATCAAGAAGTCGGGCCGCAATGGCGATATTGCCGGCTTCTGTCGCTTCCAGCGCCTCCTGTGGGAGGAGCCTGAGTTTGAGCCGCCTTGTGAGGATATCATCGTGGATCATGCGCGTTTCAGAGCCTGGCGGATAGGTTTCGCCAAAGAACCACGTGCCGCCGCCTCGACATCGGCAAGTCCCAGCCACTGCGCCATGCGGCGCAATTCAGGCGCGGCTGCTTCCGCCGTTCGAACAGCATCGATTCCCTCTTCGCCATGTGACGCGTTCACCCGCAAGAGACCTGCCTGACGGTCGGCCTTCAGGCAGAAACGCGCAGTGAGCCGGTCGCCCTCGAGGAAGGGCAGAACGTAATAGCCGAAGACACGCTTCTCCTGCGGCGTATAGATCTCGATGCGGTAGCGGAAATTGAACAAGCGCTCAGCGCGCGAGCGCTCCCACACCAGGGGATCGAAGGGCGACAGCAAGGTATTCGTCCCCGCCTTGCGCGGTGCCCCGGTGTCGCGGTGCCGATAAGCCTTGATCGTCCAGCCCTCGACTTCCACCGGCAAGAGGACGCCGTCCTCGACGAGTTCCGGCAAGGCCTTCTTGAAAGCATCGACGGGCAGGCGGAAATAATCACGCAGATCCGCTTCGCTGGCGACGCCCAGCGCCCGTGCCGACATATCGATGAGGCGGCGGACCGCTTCGTCTTCCGAGGGCGCCGGCGCGTTCAGCATTTCGGCCGAGAATACGCGTTCGGGGAGATCATAGAGGCGTTCGAAAACCCGGCGGGTCGCTGCCGTCACTTCACCGGTGTGAAACAGATATTCGAGCGCGATCTTGCCCTTGTTCCAGCCCCACCAATTGCCGGTGCGGTCGCCGGGATCAGGCAGGTCGCTGACGGCGGTCGCGCCATTGCTGCGCACATGCCGGCGTACCTCATCGACATAGGGCTTCTGGTCGCGCGCGAATTTTTCGAGATATTTATGCTCGCCGGTGCCTCTCAACGCCCGTTCCATCTTCCAGCGCATCAGCGGATAGAGTTCGAGCGGCAGAAAGCTGGCTTCATGCGCCCAATATTCGAAGAAGCGCCTTTTGCGCCTGCCGAAAGTGCGCTGATCGAGCGTGTCGTGGCTATAGTGTCCGGCGCGCGCGAAAACCGGGAGATAATGCGAACGCACCAGCACATTCACGCTGTCGATCTGCAGGAGGTTCATCCGGCCAATGGCGCTCTCGATGCGCGTCCAGCTGGCGGTGCCGTCGCGCTTCGGATTGGCGAAGCCCTGGGCGACAAGCGCCAGTCGGCGGGCCTGCGCGTTGGATAGACGGTCGTTCTTCATTTCAGGGCTTTGCGCAT
>VAZZ01000221.1 GCA_005884715.1 Alphaproteobacteria bacterium
GAAGCATATGGCTGGCCAGTGTTGAGGCATGAATTTGTGAAAGGCGTGCTTTACCCCGACAAACACGCAACAATGATCGCGGTTGCGGCGGGAACGGTGCTGCTCGCTGAAGGCACGAAGTCAGGGCGCATCTATGTTCTGGTCGAGGGGACGCTCGAAGTTGCGCGTGGCGATACGCCGATTGCCGTTATCAGCGAGCCGGGTTCGATATTCGGCGAGATGTCGATCCTGTTGGATTCATCGCATACCGCGACCGTCCGCGCCGTCTCACCTGCGATCGTTCATGAATATGCCGAAGGCGCTGAATTCTTGAGGTCTGATCCCGATACGGCACTTGTCGTCGCGCGCCTCCTGGCGCAGCGCCTTCAGGCAGCGACGACTTATCTTGTCGATCTGAAGCGGCAATATGCCGGTCATGGAACTCACCTCGCTATGGTTGGCGAGGTGTTGGCCGGTCCTGGATCGGGATGACCTTTGACGGAACCCCCAAAAGAAGTCACAAAGTTGACCAGAAGGCTTTGGCGATAAGGATTTGCTTCAACATATTGATTTGGCGCGAATCCATCCCGCCGTGAAGCGCGCTGAGGGGAACAACGCCAGAATGGGCAGGCTCTCGCAGGTGATCACTTGGGGCAATCTCGCGCCAGGCTTTGCGCTCTTGGCTTTCACCTGCGCGCCGGCTTTGGCTCAATCATCACTGGACGATGACTTCAAGGCAGGCGCCCTCGATTACACGGCCTGGTGCCCGTGCCAGATAAATCTGCGCGACTCCCCTTACTACTTCACGGTCGATCCCGATGATCCGAATGACCGCATACTGAGCATCCCGGTCGATGATCATTCGCTCGGCGGCAATCAATGCCGCCGCAAGGCGCCCGACTTTGAATGCGACCCGCCGGGAACGGCGGCCAAATTGAGCGTGAGTGCTAAGGCTCGCAAGACGAACGCCGGCAAGGTGGTTGAAGATCTTGGCCCCAGTTTCTTTGCCGCTCGCCAACTTGGTGCCGCGAAGGATGCGCGGAACCGAAATCCGTACTGCACTGATCAAGTGATGAAGCGCGCCCTGGCGGCGAAGGAAGAAGACGAGTGCTACGAGCGCCAGGAATTGAGGCTGCAGGAAGACAGGGCGCCGCCGGCAAACGAGCGCTATGTTTATGAGATCCGTTTCAGGATGCCGGCCAAGGTCGACGACCAGACCCATTCCATCCGCTGGGTCATCGCACAGTGGAAGCAGGAGCCGGTGGCGAAGAAATATGGCGAGGAATTCGGCGACAAATGGGGACCGAGCCCCTTTCTGGCACAGCGCTATGACGACGGCGTGCTGCACGTCACGGTCCAGGACGAACATTGCCGCTGCCTGGTGGCGTCGGCTCCTCACCCGAACGGCAAGAGCTTTGACTGGACCAATGGCGCGGCCAAAGAATGCAAATCGACCCATCCGGTGAACGAGGGGGCGGCCTGTTCATCGTAGCTCAAACTGAAGTTCGGCGAGAATCCCGTGCTCGAGTCACCCGCCGGCCGGTTTGTCGACATGAAATACATTGTCCAGGCGGGGCGCGAATCCGTCTCCGAGATCGATATTTTTCAGAATGGGCGCTTTATCGTCAGCGTCTCGGGAAAGATCGGCTACGATGTCGATCCCCTGGTGAAGCCGGTAGCGAAGTTCAAGATCGGCCACTATCGCGACTACATGCCCTTCGACTATGTGATGGACATCGACAGCATCAAGATCAGAAAAGAGCGCTAAGACATGATCCACACAACCTCCTGGGAATCCGTGTCGAACATGATATGCGCCGGCGGCGCACCGGAATGCTGGCCGACATTGAAGACGAAGGTCGGCCCGATGCGATCGACCCAGGAGCCGCCCTTGACAAAGGGCGATTGGTGAACGTGACCCGAGAGCACTATGTCTGGCCGATATTGTGCGATCCACTTGCTGAGCACGCCATCGCCCGAATCCCGGCTGCCGGTCCAGCTGACCGGAGATTTGTCAGGAGGCGCATGGTGCACCCAGAACCACCGGCCAGTCCGCCTTGTCGCATCGGCCGCAAGCTGAGCGGCCACCCGCTCGCACATCAGCGGGCCATCCCACCAGGCGCACACAGAGATGAGCGTATTGTCGATTTCGAATGAATCGCCATCCGATGAAACCTGGCCGTGCCGGCAATCTGAAATCCACTTGGCGACCTTTTCTCCCGAACCGTCCCTCGAATCGAGGTCATGATTGCCGGAGCATATGAGGACATGCGTCTTGCTGCGCAGCAGCTCCATGTATTTCCTGACGACCACGGTCTGGGCCCAGCCTTCCACCAGCGAGCTGAGGTCGAGATGATCACCCGCCAGGATCACCAGATCGAAGCGATCGGCCTCGTTCACGACCCAGTCGAATTGCGGAAGCGAGTAATGAAGATCGGCGACGACGAGACATCTCATGACAGGCTCTCAGGGAGCCAGATCACGGCGATGAACCATGATCCGGATGCTGCCCCCGGCTTCAAATTCGCCGCGCTCGTATTTGCGGCGCGCGGCATCGTGGACCGCGACGATAATCTTCTCAAACGACGCGAGAAAGGCTTCTGCGGGAATGAGGCCGTGGCGCTGCAAGGCAGGATCGCATTCCTTGAGGGCCACGATCGTTACACCGCAAGTCACTTCATCCTTACCGTCATACCCCTTGAACCGAACACACTGCCCATCAAACAGCCTGTCTTCGTCCAAGAAAGCGAGTTGGCCCATCTGACGCCCCTTGTCTATTTCGTGGGATCCGTCACCGCTGAGGTGGTTATACCCTGCCATTAGAAAGTATGTAAATCCCACCTTCATGTTCACTGATCACCACGTTTGGCTTAACGGGTCAGAAGGTTTGTGTAAGACTCCTCATGAGCGTATGGGGTGCGACGGCATTTGCGGCCAAACGGTTCGACGGACCGGATCCAATCTGGTATCATCTGATCAGAAATGATCTGCGGCTGAAGCTCGAAAGCTTTCAAAAGGTATGTACGCAATTCCAAAGGACCGGCTTGAAGCGCCATGACCTCCCGTAAGAACCGGAATCACACGAAAACCAAGGGCGCCCGAATCGGCGCCGAGCAAGTCCGTTCCGTCGTCGATGAGACGCGCAA
>VAZZ01000224.1 GCA_005884715.1 Alphaproteobacteria bacterium
TGACCCGTCCTATCATGTAGAGGCCATCCGCCCGAAAGCGTTCCGTCGGCCAAAGGACTGGAGCAACCGGGGCGAGATGACCCGGATTATCCTCTCCATCCTGAGACAGGCCGCCGAGCCGCTCACTACGCGCGACATTGCCTCGCAATTGCTGACCGAGCGGGCACTGGACAAGCAGGACCAGCGGCTTCTCAGGCTTATGACAAAGCGGGTGGGGGGAGCCCTATGGGGGCAACGCGGAAGAGCCTCCTACGGTCCACGCAAGGGCCAGGGCAGTACATCCTATGGGAAATATCACGGTAAGAATTAGGGCAGCGGACTCTAAATCGTGGCAGAAATGTGACACATCCCAAGATTTTTGAGGGTTTATCCACTGGCGCCCCCAACGACTAAGGAATCTCGATCCTCTCTCGGTCCCTCCGCCGACTATAATATCGACAGTGAGCTGTTCCCCCCGATTCATTTCAGCCTTGAGAGCGAAATTAGCAAAGGAACCAAAGCAATCGTTGCTGAGGGGCACGTTCGCTACTTCGACATTTATGGGAAACCGCACAATACCCGCTTCCGCATGTTTTACAGTGGGCCAGGTGGCATTTCCGAAGAAGGCCTCATGAAATATTGCCACCACGGTAATAGTATGGATTAGTCGCATTGCGCATCTCCATGCTAGGCATCGGGCAACCGCTTGGTGCGTTTGCTACCTAATGCCGGGGAAATCGCGCGTAATCTTCTACATCTCCGATGTCATGCGCCGCCATTTCTCGGCATAGTCGGCGACCGTCGCCTGTGCGAGCGGGTTCACTTCATCGAGGCTGAGAGCGAGTTCAGGAAGCTTGCCGGTTTCGGTCATCAAAGCGAGGACCATAGCGCCCGCCGTGGTGCCGTCACGCAATTGCGAGGCGAGAATTTTCTGGCCCGGCCGCAGGGCGGCAAGCACTGAGAGGAATACCGGGTTCTTGGCGAAGGGGCCGTCGACGATGATGTCGCCCTTCGACTTCACCGCGGCGAGCGAGCGGTCGACCATCAAAGCGCAATAGAGTGCGGCCAGTGTCGAGCGCTCCTCTTCATTGGAAGGTGCGGGTCCGCTCACGTGCCCCTTATTGCCGGTACCCGGCATCGGCCCGCCGGTGTCGGTAAAGGACGGCAGGGCGAAGGTCTCTTGTGCCAGAAGCTCTCCCAGCGCCTTGAAGCTCGCTGCCTCAGCCGAAGCGCCGCGCGACAGGATCTCGAATTCGCGCCCGCCCATGAAGCGGCAGCAGGCGACCGGCCTGCCGAAGATATCGGTATTGGTCACCGTGTCGCGCTTGGGATCGAGCTCGGTGATGCCGGTGTCGGTATCGAAGCCAATGATCCAGGTGCCAGTCGACAGCAGCGTGAAATGCTGCCGGCCGCCGGCCAGATAACGCAGATAGTTGCCGCTCGAATCATGGATGCCGGCGAGCACCTGGCCCCGGCCGCGGAAATGGTCCTTACGGAACTGGCGTTTCAGCGGGCCGATCACGTCCCAGGCCTTGGCCCAGGGCGCGAAGAGCTTGTCCCAGCCGCGCAAACGGGCAAGCGATGAGAAGCTATTGTCGCGCACATCCATGAGTTGCGATTGGCACGACATGCTGGCGATCTCGATCACCGGCCTGCCGCTCAACAGGAAGCCGACATACTGGATCCAGGGCAGGATGGTCGTAACCTTGGCGAAGCGTTCGGGGAACGCGGTCTCTTCCCAGAACAGCTGCATGCCGTGGGTCAGCGCCATCGGCAGAAGCGGCCCGAAGACTTCCGAAAAGGGCGGTTCGATCTTGCGATAGGCTTCGATAATGTCGGGCGGCGGTTCGGCCATGTAATCCATGACCGGGAGCGCCAGGGCGCCATCGGCCGCGAGACAGGCGATGGCGGCGCCATGGGCCGAGGGCACGATCGCATCGATGGGCATGATGCCGTCGAGATCGGGCAGCTGCTTGGCACAGAAGGACAGATAGGGCGGCGCTTTGCCATGCCGGCTCGCCATCTTGCGCTCGGCCAGAATCTTGCCGGACGGATCGAAGAGAACGATCTTGCTGTTGGTCGCCCCCACATCGACCACGGCAATGCCGCGCAATGTTTCTTCGGTCATTGTCCCTCCCTGATCGGCGAGGTGAGCCGAAAATCCGCCAAGCGTCAATTGGTCTGTTGCAGGTTCTTGTACATGATTGTCGTTGCGTCAAACCGCTCGGTGAATGGGTCGCGGCAATAGCCCGGGATGATGCCGGTGGTCTGGTAGCCGAGCGAGCGGTAAAGCGGCTCGGCGCTGTCGCCGGTGCGGGTGTCGAGCGTGATGAGGCTGCGCCGCAAGCGTCTCGCATGACGCTCGATCTCGGCCATCAAGGCCCGGGCAATGCCCTGGCGGCGAAAATCGGGATGGACCAGCAATTTGCGGATCTCGGCGCGGTGCGGCTGGTTCGCCGGGGTATCATAATCAAGCTGCACCGACCCCGCGATCGTGCCGTTGCGTCTAGCCACCAGCAGCAGGCGGGTACCGTCATTGACGGCCGGAAGAACTTTCCGCGCCCAGAAGGCGTCACTGTCTTCGCGGGTGTGCGGCGTAATGAAGCCAATGCTGGCACCTGCCAGGATGCAGGCCTGCAACAGTTCCGCAAGTCCATCGAGATGGGCCGCGATGTCATCGCCTGAGAAAAGTGTCAAGGCTATCGGCGGGTCTCTGGTCATGCGTCCTCACACCATGAAAATAAGATAGCGTGCCGAGACTTTCCTGGGCGTGGCGAAAGCGCTCGGGCCCCAGAGCTGATAGCGCAGGCAATCACCGGGCTTCAGATCATAACTCTCTCCCCCGACGGTGATCTCCAATTGTCCTTCGATGAGGAGGAGATGATGTTCGAGGCCGGACTTCGGCGGCTGGTCATAGGTGATGCGCGTCCCAGGTCCGAGCTCGCCTTCGATCACCTCGGCGGCAAGGGTCTGGGCCGGCGGCGATACGGCGCGCCGCTTGAAGCCGATCGCGGCGTCGCTCCACAGCGCTTGCGCATTGCGCCGGATCAGCGGCGCGAAGCCGTCTTCCGCCATATGCATGAGCCGCGACATGGTAAGGCCGTAGGCTGAGCATAATTTGCTCAGCATGCCG
>VAZZ01000225.1 GCA_005884715.1 Alphaproteobacteria bacterium
TTCACCGAAGACGGCGCCCGGCTCTGAGACCGTCGCGATCTGAAGCCCGTCTCTGGTGACCTTGACGACGCCGTTCCGCAGGATGAACAATTGCCCGGTCGTCGATCCGGCGTCCAGCACGGTTTCTCCGGGCTCATAAACCGCGATTGGAAGGGAGGCGAGACTTTGCTTGAACGCATCTGGTTCCGGAATAAGCGCCACGGTCGTTTCCTCTCGTTTCATGAAGTCCGGCATGCCGGCGGGCACGCTCGTCTGCGGCTTGCATAAGTGAGATCAGACTATTCCTGTGGTTTTGTCAAAACCGGTTGAAGCTTGTGGCCGGGCCTGACCCGGCCATCCATCGCGCCCCTGACGGTTACGCCTTCACCGCCTCGATGATGCTCACCACCGATTCCGTCGGCACCACTTTTGTGAGTTTGAATCCGGCTTTCGCCAGCAGCGCCTCATATTCCTGAGCCGTCCGTTCCTCGCCGCCCGGCAACGCCAGCATCACCATGAGGAGGAGACGTGATTGCACCGTCATGGCCTTGTGCACATTGCCCAGGATGGTCAGGCATTGCGCTTCGCTCCAGTCATGGATCACATGCGAGAGGATATAGGCATCGCCCCCGGCCGGAACGGATTTGAAGAAATCATGCGGCTCGATGGTGATGCGCTCCGCCACACCTTTGGCTTTGAGATAGGCGGGCGCGTCCTTCACCACATGCGGCAGGTCGGCCAGGATGCCGGTAAGATGGCGATGGTGGGTGAGGAGCGTCGCCAGCATATTGCCATTGGCGCCGCCGACATCGACGATCGTCTTGAGCTTGGAGAAATCGTAAGCCTTGGCGACCGCCGGCGGCTCGCTGCCATGGATGCCGACCATGGTCTCGCTGAAGAGCGAGGCGAGGTCGGGATGCTGGCCGAGAAAGTCGAACGCCGGAAGCCCATGGATTTTCTCGAACGCCGTCTTGCCGTCCGCGACACTCAGGGGGAGCGCTTCCATGGAGCCGGTGAAGAACGGATTGCAGAGGGTGAGGATGGAGGAGCGGGCGAAGCCGGGCGCTCCTTTCTTCAGTGCCTCGCCGAGCGGCGTCAGGGCAAAGCGCTTGCCCGGCTTTTCCGTCAGGATGCCGAGGCTGGCGAGACTGCGCATCAGCCGGTGCAGCGAGGGTGCATGGAGCCCGGCCGGCCCGGCGATCTCGGCCGCGGTCTTGGGGCCATCGGCGAGCCGGTCGGCCAGGTCGAACTTGGCCGCCGCATGGACGATGCACGACACCCAATAGGCGCTTGCCATCTGGACCAGTTGCGCGGAGGGCGGAATGGATTTGTCTTGCGGCTTTGATGCTCCGGGCATGCAGCCCCTCCCCTGATCAATACATCGGGTAGTAGTAATAGAAGTCTGGATTGTTGCCGCCTGCCGGGCTCAAAAGCTCCGCCAGCTTGTCCAGCGCCTTGCTGATTGCCCCAGGGCGTTTGCCGGATTCCAATTCCCCTTTGATTTCGACGATGACCTCATTGGCGGCGTCGAGACGCCGCGCAAGTACGGCAGATACGTAAAGCAATGCCGCCACGTTGTCGGTAAGCAGCGAGGACGCCTGGGCGACATGGAATTCGGACCGCTTCAGGGCGCGCACGTCGGCGGTATGGGGCTTGTCCAGGATGACCGAGAGTTCGCCGAATACCGCGCCAGGCTCGGAGACGGTCGCGATCTGCAGGCCGTCTCTGATGACCTCGACGGCACCGTTGCGGAGGATGAACAATTGCCCGGTGGTCGATCCGGCTTCCAGCACGGTTTCACCGGGCTCGTAAACCGCTATCGGAAGGGCAGCGAAACTTTGCTTGAAAGCTTCTGGGTCCGGAATAAGCGCCATAGCCATTTCCTCTCGTCTTCATAAAGCTCCGGCGTGCCGGCGGGCACGCTTGCTTGCGGTC
>VAZZ01000226.1 GCA_005884715.1 Alphaproteobacteria bacterium
CTCCCTATTTTAGCGCCTATGGGCGAAAGCCGGGACCCCGAATAAGTGCAATCTGGGCGGCACTGCCCGTCTTGTACCAGTTTATTGGTCTCCGGCTTTCGCCGGGATAATGATATGTGGCAGAATGCGAACGACGTCAAATGCCCTGATTTGGCGGTCGTGCCCATCGTACGGAATCGGACGCCCGCGAGTGGAACTTTCGGGAGCGTCGGGTGTTTTCTCCCCGTCTCCCATCTGCGGACACGCCGGAGTTGAGAAAACGCCAATGTTGAAATGGGCACTCATATTTCTAGTCATCTCGATTGTTGCTGGTGCGCTCGGATTTTCGGGGATAGCGCAGGGCGCAGCGACTATTGCGAGGGTACTTTTTGGGCTGTTCCTCATTCTCTTTATCCTCTTCCTCATCCTGATCCTTACGGGCATTAATGTCTTTAGCTGAGATGACGTCCGCTGCGCACCACCATGCTCGCCGAGCCCGAGCAACGCTTTGCAGCAGTCGGCCTGTTGGAATTGCTGATACTTACACCGAACGCGAAATAGTGTAACGTCGCTCTCTGCCGGGGCTCCGAATATTTCAGAATTACAATAACAAGGGAGGGATTCATGCTCACCGCATCACGCAGGCGACTGCTTCTGACGGCAAGTGTCGCGATCGCCGCTCAATTCATGAGCGCAAGCTTTGTCCAGGCCGATGAACTCGACGACATCACCAAGGCAGGAGTCATAAAGGTCGGCATTTTCGAGGACTTTCCGCCCTTTTCCTCAGCTGGCCCGGATCTCAAGTCGCAGGGCTACGACATCGATGTGATCAACGCTCTGGCGAAGTCGCTTGGCGTGACACCGGAACTCACCGGCATCACCGGGCAAAACCGCATCCCATCGCTCACCGAACATAAGCTCAATTTGCTGGTCAGTGTTGGCGTGAGCGATGAGCGCAAGAAAGTCGTTGCCTTCACCGCGCCCTATGCGCCCTATTCGATCGACGTCATGGGTCCCAAGGCGCTCGAGGTGAAGGGCCCCGCCGATCTGGCAGGCAAATCGGTTGCCGTCAATCGTGGCACACTTGAGGACACATCGCTCACCCAGGTGGCGCCCGCCGGCACCGATATCCAGCGCTTCAGCGACTATAATGGCGTGATCTCGGCCTTTCTTTCGGGTCAGGTCCAGCTGATGGTGGTCGGCAATGATGTCGGCGCCGCGGTGCTCGCCAAGCAGCCGGCCATCGAGCCGGAATCGAAATTTCAGCTGCTGAACTCGCCCTCGGCCATGGCGATCAACAAGGGTGAGGACCGCTTGCTGGCGAAGATCGACGCGGCACTGGCGCAAATGAAAAAGGACGGGACGCTCGATGCCATCTCGCGGAAATGGCTGTTCGTTCCGCTGCCGCCGGAGCTCTAAATCCATCCATGGGCTATCAGCTCGATTTTGGAGCGTTGGTCCAGTATCTCGGTCTGTTTTTTGAAGGCACGGCAGTAACGCTGGGCTTGACCGCTCTTGCTTCGCTGATCGGCACCGGTCTGGGCATCGCCGGTGCGGCTGCTTCCCGCAGCAGGCATATCTGGGTGCGGCGATCGATGGCCTTCTATGTCGAACTGATCCGCAACACGCCCTTCATCGTGCAGATGTTCTTCATTTTCTTCGGCCTGCCGAGCGTTGGGCTGCGCCTCAGCGCTTTGCAGGCTGCGGCACTGGCCATGATCATCAATCTCACGGCTTATGAAATCGAAATCATCAGGGCGGGACTGGAAGCGGTTCCGCCCGGACAGAACGAGGCCGCCCGCAGCATGGGCTTGCATTCTCTGGCGGTGTTCGGGCTCATCGTGCTGCCGCAGGCTTTGGCGAATGTATATCCGGCGCTCGTCGGGCAGATCACGATCACCATGCTCGAATCCGCCGTTGTTTCGCAGATCGCTGTGGTCGATCTGACCCATGTGGCCGACCTCATCCAGTCGCGCAATTTCCGCAGCTTCGAGACCTATCTTGTCATTACGCTGGCCTACCTGGTGCTGGCGGTCCTGCTGCGCCGTCTGCTGGCGCTGGCCGGGCGCGGCCTGTTTGCCGGACGGGCACCGTGACCGATTTCACTTTATGGGATATAGCGCGCAACTTGCTGCTTGCGGGTCGCTGGACCCTCTTGCTGTCGGCGATCGCCTTTGCCGGGGGCGGGTTCTTCGGGCTGGTGCTGCTGCTGATCCGCATCGGGACCGGCAAATGGCTGCGAAGAGCGGTTTCCCTCTATGTCGAGCTGTTCCAGAGCACGCCCTTACTGATGCAGCTGTTCATGGTCTATTTCGGCCTGCCGCGGCTGGGCATCGACGTTTCGGCCTGGCTTGCCGCCGCGGTGTGCCTGACCCTTTATTCGAGCGCCTTTCTCACCGACATTTGGCGTGGCGCGGTTGAGGCAATACCACGCGGCCAGTGGGACGGCAGCGCCAGTCTCGGTTTGCATTATCTGGCGCAGCTGCGTCTGGTGATCCTGCCCCAGGCCACGCGCATGGCGATTCCGCCTACCGTCGGCTTTCTGGTGCAGCTGGTGAAGAGCACGGCACTGGCCTCGATCGTGGGCTTCCACGAGTTGACCAGGACCGCGCAAATACTGACCGTGGCGCTAATCTATTTCGCCATATGTTATCCGCTGACGGAACTGTCGCGCCGGCTGGAGCGCCAGCTGATGACGAGCGCGCGATGATTATCGGATGGCGCCAGACCGCGCATCGATCAATTTCTGCATGGTCTTGTGGACAATTGATTCAGTGGGGCTTAGCTCGTTCTTGCAAATGAACTGGGCGCGAACGATCTCGTCATAGGTAAAATCGCTATAGCCGCTCCGGCGCAGGAGTATTTGGGTGTAGCGCACGGCCCGGTCAACCAGTTTGCCGTTGGAGGGATAAACCCAGGTCATCAAATTGCCCTCGAAACGGCCGAGCTGGCCCATCAGAAGCGTCGAGTGCATATTGAGCAACAGCTTCAGCGTCAGGTGATCCAAAAGTGCCAGCGAGCCCGGCAGATTGAAATGTTCATCCACGCCGGCGAAACTCAAATGCAGGCGGGTTTTGGCGGTAGCGATATGAAAGACATGATGCCGGCTATGCTCAAGAATCCGGCGGCGGAAATCCAACGCCTGACGGCTGAAATCAAAACTCAACAGATAATCCTTGGTCGTTTTGGCGTGGATCTGCGGCCACTCGAGCGGGCGGGGATCGCGGGCCAGAAGCTGGCGCCAGCTTTCCTCGGCCGAGCCTGCGGAGGGGATCATCAGATAGGTAAGAGAATGGCGCGCGGTCAGATGCTGGGGGTTGTCGAACGGCGCCAGGTTGAAGGTCGGCGCCCGCTCGGTGGTGTCGGTGAAAACCGTGATGGCGTAATCGTCGCTGGCATAGATGGTGTATTGTTCGTCGAGATAGATGCGAGCCTCATTGACGATGAAAGGCTCCAGGGGCTGGACATCCTGCCCTGCCAGGAAATCGATCCACCCTTCAAGAACCGCGAAGGCGCCGTCCACATTCCGGCCGAATTCCAGGGCCAGCCCGATCACCAGCATCAGGACGGTGCTGGCCTGCATTCGCGTGCTTCCCGTCAAGGCCATCGGGCCGGTATCGAGACAAAAGGATTGGATGCGGGGATTGGTCAAGACCTGGCGCGAGCGTGCCACCCGGTCGATTAAAATCTGGCGCGGATTGCAATAGAGAAACTGCGGCGGGCGGCGGGAAATCTCCGCCGCCTTCTCGACGGCGCCGATCACATAGGGGGTTTCGCCGCCTTCCGTCGAACCGATCAGCAAATCGTTGGGACCGAAGCCCATTTGGCGCAAATGACGGGCCCCATATTCGGGGAAGTCCTCGAAGCCTTCGAGCGAATGAACCAGGGCGACGTCGCCTCCGGCCATAAGGGAACAGACCTGGGTCGAAGCCGGAAATTTTCTCCGCCACAGATATTCAAGCGACAATGAAAGCCGGCCGGTGGCTCCGCAGCCGACCAGAAAAATGCGATCGCCGTGCTCCAAGGCCGCGGCCACGGCGTGAAAGAAATCACTCAATATAGAGCGCAGCTCGACGATCCGGCGCAGAGCTTCGAGGTCTACTTCGCGAAGGGTTTTGAGGCCGCGGGCCACGTCCCCTTTCGCCCAATCGGACAGATTCTGGGTTTTGGGATGCGGAGATTCAGTCGGCAAGTCGCCGAGCTGGAACTTTTCCTTTTGCGCCAAGAACTCATCCGCGCTGTTCATGGGAATAACTTTTTGTAGCTTAGAGGGACGAGCCATAAGTTGTGAGCGCCCGACCATGCGCGACAATTGCGCCTTGGGACGTCATTATGCAAGTTGCGGGGGAAGTCGAGGCAATCAGCGCCGAAGCTTCATGTCTCAAGCGAGCAATTGTCGCGCTTGGAGTGAATGGTGCCCAGGGGCGGAATTGAACCACCGACACGCGGATTTTCAGTCCGCTGCTCTACCAACTGAGCTACCTGGGCGCCGGGCCCCGATACGAGGCCTTAAGAGAAGCGGGCGGTTTATAGGCGAGGGTCTCTGCCTTGTCCAGTTTCAAAATGGCATTGCGCCGGACCTCGCGGCCCGGCGCAATTTTCAAGGAAAATCGGGTGGTTCTGCAACCACCCGGCTCAAATCCCGTCAGGTCTTGGCGATATCGGTTTCCTTGGTTTCCCTCAAGAAAATGAAGCCGACCGCGGCGGTCATCAGCGCCACCACAATCGGATACCACAGGCCCGCATAAATGTTGCCATAGGCCGCCACGATCGCGGTGGCGAGCAGAGGCAGCATGCCGCCGAACCAGCCATTGCCGATGTGATAGGGCAGCGACATGGAGGTATAGCGGATCTTAGTCGGGAAGAGTTCGACCAGGAAGGCTGCGATCGGGCCATAGACCATCGTCACATAGACGACCATGATGACGAGGATCAACTCGGCCACGAACCAGTTGACCTTGCTCGTGTCGGCCGGGGTCGATGAGACTTCGCTCACCGTAACCTTGGCGCCCGATCCATCGGCCGCCGCCTCTACCGAGTCGATATTGGCGACATCGGCGATCTTCTTCGCCGCCGGATCCTTGGCCATGCGCGCGTCCGACAGAAGTTTGATCGCATCGGCACCCTTCTTGTCCGCCTGCAGGGCCGCGAGCTGATCGGCCTGCGCCTTGTCGACATCGACGGTCGAGGTCGCCGGCTTCAGTTGCGGATAGCCCGTATCGATGAGCGCCTTCGACCACGCGAAGGCACTGAAGCCTTCAACCTTGGTGCCGTTCACGCTGAGCGTTGCTTTCGACCCCGCTGCTGCATTCTCAGTCGAGAACGACAATCCGGCCTTGGTGAGGAAGTCCTTGGCCTTGTCGCAATCGCCGAAAGTCGACCACGGACCGACAAAGATATTGAAGTGGCATTGCGCCGGATCAATAGAAACGGCGAGCTGTGTCTTCTCCTGATAGGCGACAAGATCGGGATTTACCGCTCTGGCCAGCCAGCCGAAAAGAAGATGGTAGGTGAGGGCTGCGATCAGGCATCCCGCAAGGATGATCTTGAGCCGGCCGATCTTGTCGGAAAGGCCGCCGAAGAACACGAAGAGCGGCGTTCCGATCAGAAGCGAGACGGCGATCAGGCCATAGGCCGGCAGATAGTCGAGCTTGAGCGGACCGGTGAGGAAGAACAGCGCATAGAACTGCCCCGTATACCAGACGACACCTTGCCCGGCTGTGGCGCCGAGCAGCGCCAGCAGCACATATTTGTTGTTGGGATAACGCAGGAAGGAATCGGTCAAGGGCGACTTCGATCCCTTCCCCTCCTTCTTCATCCGCTGGAAGACCGGCGATTCATTGAGTTTGAGCCGGATGTAGACGGAGAAGGCGAGGAGGAAGGCTGAGACGAGGAACGGGATACGCCAGCCCCAGCTCTTGAATACGGCCGGATCCATGCCCCAGCGGCACAGACCGATGACCAGGAGCGACAGGAAGAAGCCCAAAGTCGCGGTCGTCTGGATCCAGCTCGTCGCATAGCCGCGCCGGCCATGCTGCGAATGCTCGGCCACATAGGTTGCGGCCCCACCATATTCACCGCCGAGCGCCAGGCCCTGCAGGAGGCGCAAGCCCACCAGAAGCAATGGCGCGAGCCAGCCGACCGAGGCGTAGGTCGGCAGGAGGCCGACGGCGAAGGTCGAGATACCCATCACCAGGATGGTGATGAGGAAGGTGTATTTGCGCCCGACGAGATCGCCGATGCGCCCGAAGAAGATGGCGCCGAACGGGCGGACCAGGAAGCCTGCCGCATAGGTGGCGAAAGCGGAGAGAAGGGCCGCCGTATCATTGCCGGCCGGAAAGAACAGCGAGGCAAAGAAGGGAGCGAGCGTTGCATAGAGATAGAAGTCGTACCATTCGAAAACGGTACCGGTGGATGACGCGGCGACGACGAATCGCTCGTCACTCGTCATGCCCCGTCCGCGGCGGGACAGAGCAGCTTCGGCATGAGACATTGTTTCCTCTCCCATTTGGGTTCCGAGCCTCCGCCGTAACCCTTCTACCGATCGAATCGTCGTGGTTTTGGCGGAGCCGATTCCGAGTCCTAGGGTGAGGGGGCCTGTGCCGCTAGATCAACCTTCGTCGTGAGTCTTTCGTAGGGGGTCAGGCGCGACCGCGCTCGTCCTCGTCCGAGCGGCTCACTGGTCCCCGAATAAATCCTTCAGCAGCTTCTGGCCTTGCTCATCGAGCATTTTGCCGGCCTCTTGTCCGGCCTCGTCATTGCCCAGAGCCTTGCCGATCTGATCGCTAACCTGGTCCTTCACTTTGGTCTGGATGGCCTTGCCGGCTTTCTCGATGCTGGCCGTATTGCCTTCGCCGACAAGCTTGCGCAGCGTGTCATAGGCGGCCTCGGGGTTTTCGAGGATGCCGGCAATATCGGGATAGACCTTGGGGTTGGCCCACGGGCCCTTGACGATGATGGGAACCGCGAGACCGGCGAGATCGAGGCCTTGCGCCGCGGCGAGCGTCAGGGTCGGGTTGACTTTCAGATTGAGCGCCTGGCGCGGCAGGTCGATGACCCCACCCCCGCGCAAGGAGAGGACCGGGCTCGCGAAGTTGATGTCATTCGTGCTCGCGATGCCATTTGAAACCGTGAAGCTGGCGCGCAAGGAGTCGAAGGGCATCTTTGCGCCGGGACCCTGGCGCCAGCCGGTCAGGATATTCGTGCCGACATTCTTTACCATGGCCTCGATGTCGATGCCGCGCACCGCGCCATTGGCGAAGCTGAAGGTGCCCGTGCCCGCGAGCGTCGAGACGAGTTCCTGCTGCGACCGGCCTATGGCCGACAGGTTCAAGGAAGCGCCGGCCGTGCCCTCGAAGCGCTCGAGCCCGGCATAATCCCTGAGCAGGCGCAAGCCATCGAAGCCCTTGGCGTCGAGCGCCAATTGCAGGGCAGGCACCTTGCCTGCGCCATCGAGCACGAGGCGGGCCTGGGCCTGACCGCCATAGAGCGCGATCCGGTTCAAGGCCGCATCGAGCCTGCCATTCTTGAGCGCTGCATCGATGGTGATCTTGGCCGTAGTGAGATCGCGGTAGATGAGCTTGTTGGCGGCAAGCTTGAGCCTCGCATCGATCACTGCCAGACCCGCCAGGACGATCGGCGCCGTGCTCC